>JAYSCA010000267.1:0-4348 GCA_041915165.1 Ideonella sp. | reverse complement strand
GACGCGCTGGACCCCAAGCTGCGAAAGGCCCGCTGATGCTGCGTGTGCGAAACCTGGGCGTGCGCTTTGGCGACTCGGTGGCCGTCGAAGGCCTGGACCTGGACGTGGCCGCCGGCGAGGTGCTGGGGCTGGTGGGCGAATCGGGCTCGGGCAAGTCGGTCAGCATGATGGCCTTGATGGGGCTGATCGACCCGCCCGGCCAGGTGCAGGCCGAGGCGGTCGAATTCATGGGACGCGACCTGCTGGGCTTGCGCCCGCGCGAGCGCCGCCAGGTGATCGGTCGCGAGATCGCGATGGTGTTCCAGGACGCGCTGACGGCGCTGAACCCGGCCTACACCGTGGGCGACCAGATCGCCGAGGTGCTGCGCGCCCACCTGTGCCTGCGCGGCGCGGCGCTGCGCCAGCGCACACTGGAGCTGCTGGACCAGGTCGAAATTCCGGATGCGCGCAGCCGCCTGCGCGCCTACCCGCATGAACTGTCGGGCGGCATGAACCAGCGGGTGATGATCGCGATGGCGGTGGCCTGCCAGCCGCGGCTGCTGATCGCCGATGAGCCGACCACCGCGCTGGATGTGACCATCCAGGCCCAGATCCTGGACCTGCTGCGCCGTCTGCAGAAGGAGCAAGGCATGGGCCTGATCATGATCACCCACGACCTGGGGGTGGTGGCCGAGCTGGCCCAGCGCGTGGCCGTGATGTACGCCGGCCAGATCATCGAGACCGGGCCGGCCGCCACGCTGTTCGACCAGCCACGTCACCCCTACACCGCGGCCCTGCTGGCGGCGCTGCCCGAGCGCAGCCGCGGCCAGACCCGCCTGCCGGCCTTGCCGGGCAGCGTGCCCGCCGGCGCCGATCGACCGGTGGGGTGCCTGTTCGCGCCGCGCTGCGCCGCGGCCCAGGCCGACTGCCGGGTCGCCCGGCCCGCCTGGCAGGGCGCGGTGCGCTGCCTGCATCCCTTGGCGCCGCACAGCGAGGAGGCCACGGCATGAGCGAGATCCTGCTGGAAGCCCGTGGCCTGGCCCGCCACTACCCGGTGCGCGCGCACTGGTGGCAGAAGCCCCGGCTGCTGAAGGCGCTGGACGGCGTGAGCTTTGCGGTGCGGCCCGGCCGCACGCTGGCGGTGGTGGGGGAGTCGGGCTGCGGCAAATCCACGCTGGCGCGCCAGCTGGCGCTGATCGAGACCCCCACCGCCGGCGAGCTGTGGCTGGACGGCCAGCCGGTCGGCCAGGCCGACGCCACGGCCCGGGCCGCGCTGCGCCGCCAGGTGCAGATGGTGTTCCAGAACCCGTTTGCGGCCTTGAACCCGCGCAAGAGCATTGCCGCGACGCTGGCCGAGCCGCTGCTGCTGAACACGCCGCTGGACCGCGCCGCCCGCTGGGAGCGCATGGCCCGCATGATCCGCGAGGTGGGCCTGGCCGAAGACCACCTGCTGCGTTATCCGCACATGTTCTCCGGCGGGCAGCGCCAGCGCATCGCGATCGCCCGCGCCATGATCCTCAACCCGCGCGTGGTGGTGGCCGACGAGCCCACCTCGGCGCTGGATGTCTCGGTGCAGGCGCAGATCCTCAACCTGTTCAAGGACCTGCAGGCGGCCAATGGCACCGGCTATGTCTTCATCTCGCACAACCTGGGCGTGGTGGAGCACATGGCCGACGAGGTGATGGTGATGTACCTGGGCCGGGCGGTGGAGCAGGGCCCGCGCGACGCGGTGTTGCAGGCGCCGCTGCATCCCTACACCCAGGCCCTGCTCAGCGCGGCGCCCACGCTGGCCCCGGCCCATGCCGCGGCCAAGGTGCACCGCATCCACCTGCAGGGGGAACTGCCCAGCCCGCTGGCTCCGCCCTCGGGCTGTGCCTTCCACCAGCGCTGCCCCCGGGCCACGGCCGAATGCGCGGCCCAGGTGCCGGTCTGGCGCGAGGTGCAGGGCCGCCAGCTGGCCTGTCACCGGGTCTGAACGCCGCGCTCTCTTCTTCGGGCGCGCAAGGAGGCGCCCTGCCATGCTGTCCTTCAAGTCGGTTCAATATGTCTCGCCGCGGCCCGGGCCGCGGCTGCTGGTGCTGGGCACGGTGCACGGCAACGAGGTCTGCGGCGGCATCGCCATCCGGCGCCTGATCGACGCGCTGGACCGCGGCGAAATGGCGCTGGATTGCGGCACGCTGACCCTGGTGCCCATCAGCAACCCGCTGGCCTTCCAGAAGGGCGAGCGCAACGGCGACCGCAATCTCAACCGGCGGTTGATGCCCACGGCCACGCCGCGTGAGTTCGAGGACCACGTGGCCAACTGGCTGTGCCCGCTGCTGTCCGAGCACGAGGTGCTGCTGGACCTGCATTCCTTCCAGGGCGGCGGGCCGGGCTTCGTGATGGTCGGTCCGCGCGACAACACGGGCGCCATCGAGCCCTTCGTCCATGAGGCCAAGGAACAGGCCTTCGCCCGCGCCCTCGGGGTGGGGCGGGGCGTGTGGGGCTGGCTGTCCACCTACGCCGCGGGCGTGGAGCGCCGCGCCGCCGTCGGGGTCACGGGGGGGGACCTGTCGGTGGACTACGGCGTGGGCACGACCGAGTTCATGCGCCGCCAGGGCGGCTGGGGGGTGACGCTGGAATGCGGCCAGCACCAGGCGCCCGAGGCGCCCGAGGTGGCCTACCGCGCCATCGTCAACGCGCTGGCCCATCTGGGCATGCTGCGCGATGCGCTGCCGCCGGTGCCGGTGTCGATGGACGGCCTGCAGATCTTCGAGGTGGTGGACCGCGCCAGCGAAGGCGATGGCTTTGCCCGGGCCTGGCGCAGCTTCGACGCGGTGCCGGCCGGTGCGTTGATCGGCACCCGGGCCGATGGCCGGGAGCTGCGAGCGCCCGAGGACGTGGTGATGCTGTTCCCCAACGACCGGGCCCCGGCCGGCCAGGAGTGGTTCTACCTGGCCCGGCCCTCCGAGCGCTTCCGCTGAACGGCCCCGTCTTTCCCCTCCCACAGCCGGCGCGATGCGTCGGCTTTTTTTTGGCCGCGACACCACGGCGGGTGCAATTTTTTCCGCTGAAGGCCGGGTCGCCGACGCGAAAACGCGGGCCTTCAGAGATGAACCAGAAACGTGCACCGGCGCCTGGTGGCCCGAATTTTGCGAAACACGGCGCCTGTTTCCAATCGTTTCGAGTCGGTTTCCGCGCCGTGTTGGGGCAACCCACCGCCAAGAGCTTCCAGCCGTCGCACCAAAACGGCTTGTCGCTGACCGGGGCGGCCGGGTGGGGGTATGAGCCCAGGTTATTGCCCCGGCACAAGTCGGCATTGTTGTTCGCGCACGGCCTTCCCTACGCTGAAAGCCAGAACCTGCTGATGACAGGTGAATGAATTGGAAACAGGGATTTTGTTCATCTGAGAGGAGAGGTACTTTGTTGTTCAAGCTCAATCGGCTCACGCAGAGCCTGGTCATGGTGGGCCTGGTGCTGCCCGTCATGGCCTATGCGCAGGATGTGCCGGCCGCGCCGAAGAAGGACGAGGCCAAGCCTCAGCGCATCGAGGTCACAGGCTCCAGCATCAAGCGGGTGCGAGACGAAGGGGCGGTGCCTCTGCAGGTCATCCAGGCGCAGGATCTGGTCAAGCAGGGCATCACCAGTGCCGAGCAGTTCGTGGCGACCTTGTCGTCCAACGGCAACGGCATTGACAACATGACCACCAACCAGGGGGGCGACTTCCTCGGCAGCACGGCGGACCGGCCCCATAACAACGGCGCGGCCGCGGCCTCGCTGCGTGGCCTGGGTGCGCAGTACACGCTGGTGCTGCTCAACGGCCGGCGCCTGTCCACGCACGGTCTGAACGGCACCTCGGTCGACCTGAACTCGATCCCGATGGCGGCGGTGGACCGCATCGAGGTGCTGAAGGACGGCGCGTCCGCCATCTACGGCACCGACGCGATCGGCGGCGTGATCAACTTCATCCTCAAGCGCGACTACCAGGGGCTGGAGATGACGGCTTCGGCCGACAAGACCCAGCATGGCGGCGGCGACATGTACCGCCTGTCGGTGCTGGGCGGCGTGGGTGACTACGAGGAAGACGGCTACAACGCGCTGTTCAGCCTGACCTACGACACCAACAACCGTCTGCGCGGCTCCCAGCGTTCGTTCCAGAACGGCTACCAGCCGGACCGCGGCCTGGCGCCGGACACCACCGGCACGCCGTTCGCGACCATCGGTGCGTCCTCCGGCACGGCCCTGTCGGGCTATTACACGCTGCCGGGCGACAGCACCCGCTACAACAAGGCCAACCTGCTGGCGCTGCAGGGCGATTGCTCGGCGGGCACCGACATGGTGGCCTACCGCGGCGACATCACCGGCTTCAACAACAACAACAAGGCCTGCG
>JAYSCA010000266.1:0-4358 GCA_041915165.1 Ideonella sp. | reverse complement strand
GGCCGCCGACCTGAACCTGCCTCGGGCCACGGTGAGCGAGGCCATCCAGGCGTTGGAGGCCCGTCTGGGCGTGCGGCTGTTGCAGCGCACCACCCGCCAGGTGGCGCCCACGCTGGAGGGCGAGGCGTTCTACCAGCGCTGCCTGCAGCTGGTCGCCGAGGTGGAGGACGCGGAGAACGCCTTCTCCCCCGGCCAGCCGCGGGGCCGCCTGCGCATCGAGGTCCATGGCGGGATGGCCCGGCGGCTGCTGTGCCCCCGGCTGCCCGAGTTCCTGACCCGCTACCCCGAGATCGAGCTGGACATCAGCGAAGGCGACCGCTTCGTTGACCT
The DNA here is from genome assembly GCA_041915165.1 of Ideonella sp. Classification (GTDB taxonomy): domain Bacteria; phylum Pseudomonadota; class Gammaproteobacteria; order Burkholderiales; family Burkholderiaceae_C; genus Ideonella. The sequence continues at coordinate 4,028 of JAYSCA010000266.1, read as the reverse complement.
GGTACGGGAAGGGGTGGACTGCGCGATCCGCATCGGCCCGCTGCGCGACAGCGAGCTGGTGGCCCGGCGCCTGACCCTGCTGCCGGAGGTCACCTGCGCCTCGGCGGATTACTGGCGTGCCGCGCCAGCTGGACGATCTGCAGGCCGGCCACACCATGGTGGGGTTCCAGTCCTCGGCCCTGGGCGCGGTACTGCCGCTGGTGTTCAGCGTCGGCGGCGCCCTGCAGCAGGTGTCCCTGCCGACCCGCGTGCGCGTCAGCGGCGCGGAGGCCTACGCCGGCGCGGCGCTGGCCGGGCTGGGCATCATCCAGGCGCCGCGCTACCGGCTGCAGGACGATCTGGCGGCCGGCCGCCTGGTCGCCCTGCTGGAAGACTGCCCCCCGCCGCCCCTCCCGGTGTCGCTGGTCCACGCCCGCGGCCGGCTGCCCTCCCCGCGCCTGCGGGCCTTCATCGACTGGGTGAGCGGGGTGTTCTGACCGGCGCCTGGGCCACCTCGGCCGTCAGCGCCAGGGCGGGCGGCTCCATCTCAGCCTCAGCGCCGCCTTCCGTGGGCGGCACCCATTCGGCCCAATCCGCCCCGAACAGCTCCTCGGGGTGCTGGGTGCGGTCCGATCCATTGCCGCAGGCCATGGACTGGGCGGGGCAGTAGCGGTCGCATCCCCAGCAGGTGCGTTCGGGATGGGCCGGGTGCAGAGGGAATCGCTTGGCCATGGGCTCAGTGTCGGCGGGCTCCCCCAACCGGGGCTTGACCGGGCGCAGGCGACGGGAAGACAGGCACCAGTCCAGGGCAGCGCGGTCGCCCCGCCGCGCGCTGCCGGTGCATGTCGGGCCGTTGGGGCCGGTTCCCGGCCCCTTGAGGCTTGGCACCAGATTTGCTTGGGATGGCGCGTGGTTCCTGCAGCAGCGTCGTTGCACGAACCCACCGCTAACGACGGCGGTTTTCTGTTGGCGCCCGGCCTGGCCGGCGCTTCCCACCCTGTTCCCACGGAGCACAACATGAAGATCGTCGTCGCCGGCCACGGCATGGTCGGCCATAAATTTCTGGAAAGCCTCGCTGAGACCGGCCTGACGGACGTGCAGGTCACCGTCCTGTGCGAGGAACCCCGTCCGGCCTACGACCGGGTCCACCTCTCCGAGTTCTTCGCCGGCAAGTCCGCCCAGGACCTGTCGTTGATCGAGCCCGGCTTCTTCGAGCGCACCGGCTTCGACCTGCGCCTGGCCTCCCGCGCCGCTGCGGTGGATCGCCGGGTACGCACCGTCACCACCGCCGATGGCGAGGTGCTGCCCTACGACGTGCTGGTGCTGGCCACCGGCTCCGTCCCCTTCGTGCCGCCGATCGCGGGCCGCGAACGCCCCCACTGCTTCGTTTACCGCACCATCGAGGACCTGGAAGCCATGCAGGCGGCCGGCACCAAGGCCCAGCGGGGCGTGGTGGTGGGCGGCGGCCTGCTGGGCCTGGAATGCGCCAAGGCCCTGCGTGACCTGGGCCTGGAGACCCATGTGGTCGAGTTCGCCCCCCGCCTGATGGCGGTGCAGGTGGACGAGGGCGGTGGCCGCATCCTGCGCAGCAAGATCGAAGCCCTGGGCGTGCAGGTGCACACGAGCCGCAGCACCACCCAGATCACCGACGGCGCCGAGCACCGCCACCGCATGGTGTTCGAGGACGGCAGCTACCTCGAAACCGACCTGATCGTGTTCTCCGCCGGCATCCGCCCGCGCGACGAGCTGGCCCGCCAGTGCGTGCTGGCCATCGGCCCGCGCGGCGGCGTGGTGATCGACGACCACTGCCGCACCAGCGACCCGCACATCTACGCCATCGGCGAATGCGCCTCCTGGAGCGAGCAGACCTTCGGCCTGGTGGCCCCGGGCTACGACATGGCCCGCGTGGCCGCCCGCCACATCGCCGGTGACACGGCCGCCAGCTTCGCCGGGGCCGACATGAGCACCAAGCTCAAGCTGATGGGCGTGGACGTGGCCAGCATCGGCGATGCCCATGGCAAGACGCCGCAGGCCCGCAGCTTCCATTTCACCGACGACCTGCACGGCATCTACAAGAAGATCGTGGTCAGCGAGGACGGCCGCAAGCTGCTGGGCGCGGTGCTGGTGGGCGATGCCGCCGAGTACGGCACCCTGCTGCAGATGGCCCTCAACGGCATCGACCTGCCGGACCACCCCGAAGCCCTGATCCTGCCGGCCAGCGACGGCCAGGCCAAGGCCGGCCTGGGGGTGGACGCCCTGCCCGACAGCGCCCCCATCTGCTCCTGCAACAACGTCAGCAAGGGCCAAATCGCCGAGGCCGTGGCCGGCGGTGCCACCAGCATCGCCGCGCTGAAGGCCGGCTGCAAGGCCGGCGCCACCTGCGGCGGCTGCGTGCCCCTGGTGACCCAGGTGATGAAGGCCGAGATGGCCAAGCGCGGCATGGCGGTGGACAACCACCTCTGCGAGCACTTCGCCTACTCGCGCCAGGAGCTGTTCCACCTGATCCGCGTCGGCCAGATCAAGACCTTCGAGGAACTGCTGGCCCAGCACGGCCAGGGCCTGGGCTGCGACATCTGCAAGCCCACTGCCGCCTCCATCCTGGCCTCGGTCTGGAACGACTTCGTGCTGCAACCCGAGCTGGCCGCGCTGCAGGACAGCAACGACTACTTCCTGGGCAACATCCAGAAGGACGGCAGCTACTCGGTTGTGCCCCGCATGCCCGGTGGCGAGGTCACGCCCGACGGCCTGATCGCCGTCGGCCAGGTGGCCAAGAAGTACGGCCTCTACACCAAGGTCACCGGCGGCGCCCGCATCGACATGTTTGGCGCCCGCGTCGAGCAACTGCCCCTGATCTGGGAAGAACTGATTGTCGCCGGCTTCGAGTCGGGCCACGCCTACGGCAAGAGCCTGCGCACCGTGAAGAGCTGTGTGGGCAGCACCTGGTGCCGCTACGGCGTGGGCGACAGCACCGGCCTGGCCGTCGCGCTGGAGAACCGCTACAAGGGCCTGCGCGCGCCGCACAAGATCAAGTTCGGCGTCTCCGGCTGCACCCGAGAGTGCGCCGAGGCCCAGGGCAAGGACGTGGGCGTGATCGCCACCGACAAGGGCTGGAACCTCTATGTCTGCGGCAACGGCGGCATGAAGCCCCGCCACGCCGAGCTGATCGCCTCCGACCTGACTCAGGACGAGCTGATCCGCCTGATCGACCGCTTCCTGATGTTCTACGTGCGCACCGCCGACCGCCTGCAGCGCACCAGCACCTGGCGCGACAACCTGGAGGGAGGCCTGGACTACCTGAAGGGCGTGCTGCTGCGCGACACGCTGGGGCTGGCCGCCGAGCTGGAGGCCCAGATGCAGCACGTGGTGGACACCTACCAGTGCGAATGGAAGACCGCCGTCACCACGCCCGCCGTGCGCCAGCGCTTCCGCAGCTTCGTCAACAGCGAGCAGCCCGACGAGCACATCGTGTTCGTGAAGGAACGCGGCCAGATCCGCCCGGCCCGCCCCGACGAACGTGTCGACACCGCCACCGCCTGACCGATTGGAGACTGCCCCATGAACACCACCGTCTCGAACTGGACCGCGGTCTGTGCGGTCGAGGACATCCTGCCCAACACCGGCGTCTGCGCCCGGGTGGACGACCACCAGGTCGCCATCTTCCGCATCGGTCAACACGACTTTCACGCCATCGACAACGTGGACCCCAAGTCCGGCGCCAGCGTGCTGTCGCGCGGGCTGGTGGGCAACCTGGGCGAGCACCTGGTCGTCGCCTCGCCGCTCTACAAGAACCACATCGACCTGCGCAGCGGCACCTGCCTGGAATCACCCGACTGGTCGGTGCGCACCTACCCAGTGCGGGTGGAGGGCGGCCGGGTGCTGGTGAACACCGCAAAGGTCTGAGCCTTGCCCCGGGGGCACACCATCGTGTAACACCCGTATCCAAACCTTGCCACAGGCGGGTGTTTCGGCGGTGACTCCCTCTGGCGGGGGATGGTGACGATGCGCGGGCTGGCGACACTGGCCGCTCCGTCATCCGCCGGTGTTTCCAC
>JAYSCA010000265.1:0-4361 GCA_041915165.1 Ideonella sp. | reverse complement strand
GACGGTGGACATCAACGCCTGCGCCGGCAACCTGGATGGCTCGCCGATCAAGACCATCGTCAGCCAGCTCGACGACGCGGTGGACCTGGTGATCAGCGGCCACACCCACGCGGCCTACAACTGCCAGCTGCCGGTGGCTTCGGGCCGTCTGATTCCGGTCACCAGCGCCAACACCCAGGGCAAGGTGCTGACCGAGATCGACATGACCCTGGACCGCACGACCGGCCATGTGGCTGCGATCACCGCGCTGAACAAGGTGGTGGACCGCAGCAACGCCGCCATCGTGCCGAACGCGCAGATCGCCGGCATCGTCTCGGCCTACAAGGCGCTGGCCGCGCCGGTGGCCAACCAGGTGATCGGCTCGATCACCACCGACCTGCCCAACACCAAGGACGCGGCCTGCAACATGTCGGCCGGTGACCTGATCGCCGATTCGCAATGGGCGGCCACCAGTGCGGCCAGCCTGGGCGGTGCGCAGTTCGCGCTGATGAACCCGGGTGGCGTGCGCAGCCCCGGCTTTGTCTATGCCGGCAGCTCGGCGGGCGAGGGCGACGGCAATGTCACCTATGGCGAGGCCTTCACCGTCCAGCCCTTTGGCAACAGCCTGGTCACGCTGACGCTGACCACCCAGCAGGTGCGCGACACGCTGGAGCAGCAGTTCCCCGGCTGCGTCGGCCAGACCAGCACCTATGCCAAGGTGCTGCTGCCCTCCAAGGGCATCCGCTACGAATGGGACAACACCCAGGCCTGTGGGGCCAAGGTGCGCAATCTGACGCTGACCACCGGCGCCGGGACGCAGACCCTGGTCGACGCTGGCGGACAGGTGGTGGAGGCCGGCAAGACCTGGCGCGTCACGGTGAACAACTTCCTGGCCGATGGCGGGGACGGCTTCAGCGTGCTGAAGGGCGGCACCAACCGCCTGGGCGGCGCGCAGGACATCGACGCCCTGTCGGCCTATCTGGCCGCTTACAAAGCGCCGGCCCCGGCCTACGACCCGGCGGCTGCGAACCTGGGCAAGCCGCGCATCGTCCGGCTGGATGCCGGCACCAGCTGCCCCTGACGGCACCGGTGGCGACGGGCGGCCATCGGCCGCCCGTCGGGGCGTCCCTCGTACACTGGACGCATGAACCTGGAAGATCTGGAGCCCCTGCTGCTGCGTGCCGAGCGGGTGCTGGAACGGCTGGAGGCTTGGTTGCCCCGGCCCCTGGGCGCGCCCGATTGGGAACTCTCGACGGCTTACCGCTACCGCCGCCGCAATGGCATGGGGCAGCTGGAGCCGGTGCGGCATGTCTCGACCATCGAACTGGCCGACCTGCACGAAATCGACGCCCAGAAGGAGCGCCTGTGGCGCAACACGGCTCAGTTCGTGGCTGGCCAGCCGGCCAACAATGTGCTGCTGACCGGGGCGCGCGGCACCGGCAAGAGTTCGCTGATCAAGGCCTGTCTGAACGCCTTCGCCGAGCGCGGCCTGCGCCTGATCGAGATCGACAAGGCCGACCTGGTGGACCTGCCGGACGTGGTGGAGCTGGTCTCGCGCCGGCCCGAACGCTTCATCGTCTTCTGTGACGACCTGAGCTTCGAGGAAGGGGAGTCTGGCTACAAGGCGCTCAAGTCCATCCTCGATGGCTCGGTGGCCGCGTCCAGCGACAACGTGCTGATCTATGCCACCAGCAACCGTCGTCACCTGCTGCCCGAGACGATGAAGGACAACCTCAGCTACCAGCACACCGACGATGGCGAGCTCCATCCCGGCGAGGTGGTCGAGGAGAAGATCTCGCTGTCCGAACGCTTCGGCCTGTGGATCAGCTTCTACCCCTTCAGCCAGGCCGAGTACCTGGCCATCGTCGCGCAGTGGCTGTCGCACTTCGGCCTGGACGCCGCCGCCATCGAGGCGGCCCGGCCCGAGGCCCTGGTGTTCGCGCTGGAACGCGGCTCGCGCTCCGGCCGGGTGGCCTACCAGTTCGCACGCGATCTGGCGGGCCGCCGGGCGCTGGGTGCGCAAGGCGGTGCGGCATGAGCGCGTCGGACACGGAGCGCACGCCGGTCCAGGTGGCCGTGGGCGTGCTGGTGGAGCGCGATGCCCAGGGGCGCGAAAGCCGTTTCCTGCTCACCTCGCGTCCTGAAGGCAAGGTCTACGCCGGCTACTGGGAGTTCCCGGGCGGCAAGCTGGAGGCGGGCGAGACGGTGCACGAGGCACTGGCGCGCGAGCTGTGGGAGGAGCTGGGCATCCGCATCGGCGCCAGCCACCCCTGGCAGGAGCTGGTGATGGACTATCCCCATGCCCGGGTGCACCTGCACTTCCACAAGGTCTACGACTGGACCGGCGCGTTCGAGATGCGCGAACAGCAGGCCATGGCCTGGGAGACCCTGCCGGTGGCCAGCCACCCGGTGCTGCCGGGCACCATCCCGGTGCTGCAGTGGTTTGCCGCCGAGCGCGGCTTCACCGGCGCCACCCATCGCGACTGAGCGGCTTCGCTACACTGCCCACCATGGATTGGTTGGATCACATCAAGTGGGACCGTGACGGCCTGGTGCCGGTCATCGCCCAGGAAGCTTCGACGGGCGACGTGCTGATGTTCGCCTGGATGAACCGTGAGGCCCTGGCCCGCACCGCCGCGCTGAAGCAGGCCGTCTACTTCAGCCGCTCGCGCCAGAAGCTCTGGCACAAGGGCGAGGAGTCGGGCCATTTCCAGCAGGTGCATGAGATCCGGGTCGACTGCGACCAGGACGTGGTGCTGCTGAAGATCACCCAGCTGGGCCATGAGCCCGGCATTGCCTGCCACACCGGCCGCCACAGCTGCTTCTTCGAGCGGCTGGAAGGCGACCAATGGCAGGCCGTGGACCCGGTCCTGAAGGACCCGGCCACCATCTACAAGGCATGAGCATTCCCATGAGTTCGAACGACACGCTGCAACGCCTGCATGAGGTGATCGAGAGCCGGCGCGGTGGCGACCCCGACAAGAGCTATGTCGCCCGCCTGTTCCACAAGGGCACCGACACCATCCTGAAGAAGGTGGGCGAAGAGGCGACCGAGACCGTGATGGCCGGCAAGGACGGCGACCGCGCCAAGATCATCTACGAGACGGCGGACCTGTGGTTCCACTCCATGGTCGCGCTGGCGCACTTCGGGCTGTCGCCGGCCGACGTGCTCAAGGAACTGGAGCGGCGCGAGGGGCTGTCCGGCCTGGAGGAGTTCGCCGCCCGCAAGGCGCAGCAGCGCGAACACCAGGACAAGGCCTGAGGCAGAGACACCATGCACACCGATCCCGACTGCATTTTCTGCAAGATCGTCGCCGGGCAGATCCCGGCCAAGAAGGTCTACGAAGACGACGAGGTGCTGGCCTTCCACGACATCCACCCGTGGGCGCCGGTGCATTTCCTGATCATCCCCAAGACCCACATCGCCACGATGGCCGAGATCACGCCGGCCGAGCAGGCGCTGGTGGGCAAGATGATGGTGCTGGCGCCGCAGCTGATGGCCCAGCTGGGCGTCACCGGCGGCTTCCGCCAGATCATCAACACCGGCCGGGACGGCGGGCAGGAGGTCTATCACCTGCACATGCATGTCATCGGTGGCCCGCGCCCCTGGGCCAAGGGCTGACGACCCTGGGGCCGGCAGGGCCAAGCCCAGCTGACGGGCCCGTGACATGGGTTTGGCGCAAAGTGTCACGAACCGCCCCGTAGAATCGCGGACATTGTTTTCTGGAGAATTCACATGGGATCGTTCAGCATCTGGCATTGGCTGATCGTGCTGGTGGTGGTTGTGCTGATCTTCGGCACCAAGAAGCTGAAGAACGTGGGCTCCGACCTGGGCGCCGCGGTCAAGGGCTTCAAGGACGGCATGAAGAACGGCGCCGAGGGCGAGACCCCGGCCGAACCCGCCCCGCAGGTCACCGCGCAGAAGTCGGTCAACGACAGCAACACGGTCGACGTGGACGCCCGTCCCAAGTCCTGAGCGTGTCGTTGTCTGACACCTTCATGACCCGGCGGACGGTCGCATGATCGATTTCGGCTTCGACAAGCTGGCCCTGATCGGCGCGGTTGCGCTGATCGTGATCGGCCCTGAAAAGCTGCCGCGCGTGGCCCGCACGGTGGGGCATTTCCTGGGCAAGGCCCAGCGCTATGTGGCCGACGTCAAGGCGGAGGTCAACCGCTCGATCGAACTGGAAGAGCTTCAGAAGATGAAGACCCAGTTCGAGACGGCCGCACGCGACGTCAGCCAGAGTGTCCAGCAGGAGGTGCAGCAGGCCGCCAGTTCCGTCGAACAGGCCTGGACCTCGGGCAGCGAGGGGGACACGCCGGCGCTCACCTCGACCGAACCGGCATGGAACCACGTGCCGGATTACCACCTGCCGCGCAAG
>JAYSCA010000264.1:0-4364 GCA_041915165.1 Ideonella sp. | reverse complement strand
GTAGCCCAGTTGCTGAAGATTGGCCTGCATGGCCGGGGGCAGGGGCAGGCTGGCGAAGGAGGCGGCGGCGGGCGCGGGAACGCCGGTCGTGTCGGTGCGGGTCATGCGCGATTGTCCGCTGCAATGCCCCGCTTGGCACGCGCCGGCGCCCAGCCGCTGCTTTCCGGGTCGTTTCAGCCCAGGGCCGAGGCGACGCTGGCCGCCACCATGTCGGCGGTCACGGCCGACAGCGTCCAGCCCAGGTGGCCGTGACCGGTGTTGTAGAACACGCCGGGCGCGTGGCCCTTGCCCACCTTCGGCATCATGTTGGGCATCATCGGCCGCAGGCCAGCCCAGGGCACCACGCGGCGCGTGTCCACGCCGGGGAAGCACTGGCGCACCCAGTCAACCAGCGGCCGGATGCGGTCGGCGCGGATGTTGCGGTTCTCACCCGCGAACTCGGCCGTGCCGGCCACGCGGAAACGGTCCGGCCCCAGGCGGCTGCTGACCAGCTTGGTCTCGTCGTCCAGCAGGCTGACGTTAGGCGCGGCCGCGCGGCTGGCCTCATCGTCCAGGTGCACGGTGATCGAGTAGCCCTTGACCGGATAGACGTTCACCCGGTCGCCCAACTGGGCCGCGAAGCCGCGGCTGGCCACGCCGGCACACACCACCACGCCGTCGAAGCGGCGCTGGCTGGGCTCGCCCTCAGGGCCGGTGGCGCTGATGGTGACACCGCCACCGGCTTCGGTCTGCAGCTGGCTGACCTGTTGCTCGTACAGGCATTCCACGCCGCGGCGCTGGGCCGCCTGGGCCAGGCCGAAGGTGAAGCGGTGGATGTCGCCGGTGCTGTCGCTGGGGGTGTAGAAGCCGCCGTGGTACCGGCCGGCCAGCGTGGGCTCGATGGACTTGATTTCCTCGGGCGTGACGGCCCGGCGGTCCAGCCCGCCGCGGGCCAGCAGCGCGGTGACCTTGGCGGCGTGGTCGAAGCCGGCCTTGTCGCGGTAGATGTGCAGGATGCCTTCGCGCTTGTGGTCGAAGTCGATGCCCTCGGCCTCGGCCCAGGCGAACAGGTGCTGGCGCGCGGCAATGGCCAGGCGGGCCGTCTCGATGGTGTTGCGCTCGTACTGCGGCATGGCGGCGATGAATTCGGCAAACCACGAGAGCTTGTGCCAGCCGGGCGTGAGCGACACCAGCAGCGGCGCATCGGCCCGCAGCATCCACTTCAGGCCCTTGAGCACGGTGGCCGGCAGGTTCCAGACCTCGGCATTCGAAGCCGAGAGCTGGCCGCCGTTGGCGAAGGAGGTTTCCATCGCCGCATAGCGGTGGCGTTCGTACAGCGTGACGGCAAAACCGCGCAGGGACAGCGCGTAGGCGGTGGTCACACCGGTGATGCCGCCTCCGAGGACGGCGAGATGGGCTTGGCGCATGACAGGACTCCGACGTCGAGGGATGGGGACCGGTGCACGGCTGTGTGCACCAGACACCCCCTCTGTTCGGAACCTGAGAGATTCACGCCGCCGGGCCATGGGCCGGCAACGCTTGCTCCTTCGGTGCAGCCGGCGAACGTGTGCGCCGAACGCTCTTCAGAGTTGCTTCGTGGGACCGGTCCATGAGCCTGAGAGTTTCCGGGGTGGTTGCTCCTTCGGCGCCGACCCGGGCCGTGGTGGCCGAATGCGGACTCTCCCGATCCCGCGTCGTCCGGCCAGGGGCTGGTCGATTGCGTTGAGGCGCGATTGTGCGCAATGTGGCGGAGGATGTCGATGCGCTGCCCGGCCCTGAGCGACAGGGATGGCACGGTATGGACCGCTTCATGGGCCGATTGCGGCGCTGGCACAAGCGCCAGAATGCCGGATCGCCTGCCGGCAGTGGCAGGCTCCCCGGAGCGCGCCATGGCCCAGACATTCCCCACCCCCGACAGTTCCACCCAGGCCACACCGGACACCCGCTCGCCGACCTGCGGTGGCGGTGGGCCAGGCCCTTGCACCATCTGCGGCCAGGGGCAGGACCCGGGCCTGGACTTCACCTTCGCCTACCAACCCATCGTGGACTGGACTTCGGGGCAGGTGTTCGCCCACGAGGCGCTGGTGCGCGGTGTGGCGGGGGAGCCCGCGCCCAGCGTGCTGGACCGGGTGGTCGAAGCCAACCGCTACAGCTTCGACCAGGCCTGCCGGGTGCGCGCGATCGACCTGGCCTGCGATCTGGGCCTGATCGAGCGCGGGAACGAAAAGCTCTCGATCAACTTCCTGCCCCATGCGGTCTACCGGCCGGAGGTCTGCATCCAGACCACGCTGCAGGCAGCCCACCGGCGCGGGCTGGACGTCTCCAGCATCCTCTTCGAGGTCACCGAGGGCGAGCGTATCGAGGACGGCCCCTGGTTCGCCGAGATCCTGCGCGAGTACCGCCGCCTGGGCTTCCTGACCGCAATCGATGACTTCGGTGCCGGCTACGCCGGTCTGCGTCTGCTGGCCGATTTCCAGCCCGACCTCATCAAGCTCGACATGGACCTGGTGCGCAATGTGGACACGCTGCACCCGCGCCAGGCCATCGCCCGTGCGGCCATCCGCCTGGCCCAGGACCTGGGAATCCGCCTGGTGGTCGAAGGGGTGGAGACCGTCGGCGAGCGCGACTTCTTCCTGCACGAGGGGGTCACCCTGTTCCAGGGCTACCTGTTCTCCCGGCCGCTGTTTCGCGGCCTGGCCTCGGCACCGCTGGCCCCCGAATCCCCCGCACTGGGCGGCTGTTGACGCCCGGGAAGGTTGGCCGTCAGGGCAGGGTGCGCTGCATGGCCTCGGCCAGCGCGCTTTGCCCGCGTGCCTCCAGCGCCTGGATGGCGCCCTCGCGGTCGCGTCGCTCGTGGTTCTGGTTCAGCTTGCGCTTGCCCACCAGACGGGTGATGCGCACCTCGATGCCGACGATGCGCGGCAGCTGTTCGTGGAGGTCGTCGGCCGGGGCATCGCCCATCTTCCAGGGCTCAGGCTGGGTGGCTTCGTGGGTGCGGGTCAGCCGGGCCACATGCGCCAGCAGCACGCCGGCCTCACCCTGTTCAGCGAAATGGTCGGGCAGGTACATGGTGCAAAGGGTGGGAAGCCTGGTGCCACTGTGCTGCGGATCGGGTTGGCGGGAAACAGCCAGTGCATGTTGATTGGGCCGGTACAGATCGGGTGCGCACGGGGACTGACGGCTGGCCGCAAGCTTCACGGCCTATGCTCGGGGCTGCTCACGCATGGCCAGCACTTCCATGACTTCTCGACTTCGCGCTTTGCGCATCCAGCGCATTCTGCGCGGCCACCCCCGCCTGTTTGGCTCCCTGCTGTTCGGATGTGTCGTGGCCTGGGTCCTGCCCCACGCCTGGGTCGGCCGCGGGGTCACCCGTCTCATCGTCGGCTGGAATGCCTTTGTCTGGCTGTACCTGCTGCTGGCGGGCTGGATGATGTGGCGTTCCAGCCTGGTCCAGCTGCACCGGCGCGCGCAGTTGCAGGCCGAGGGCGCGCAGACCATCCTGACGCTGGTGGCGGTGTCCTCGCTCATCAGCTTGGGCGCCATCGTGGCAGAGCTGTCGGTGGCCAAGGATTTCACTGGCTCGGCCCGGCTGAGCCATGTGGGTCTGGCGGTGCTGACCATCGTCGCTTCCTGGATGTTCACCCAGGTGATGTTCGCCTTGCACTATGCCCACGACTTCCATGCGGCCTTGGTGCGGGGCCAGCCCGGTGGCCTGCAGTTTCCAGACACCCCCTCGCCCGACTACCTGGACTTCTTCTACTTCTCTGCGGTGATCGGCACCTCGGGGCAGACCGCTGACGTGTGCTTTGCCAGCGGGCCGATGCGCCGGGTGGGGACATTGCACTGCATGTTGGCTTTCGTCTTCAACACCAGCCTGATCGGGCTGATGATCAATGTGGCGTCCAGCCTGCTGTGAGATGGGGGCCTGCCCGCCGCCTCACGGGGCAGCGGCCGCCTGCAGCAGGCGCCAATAGGCCCCCCGGCGCTCCACCAGGGCCTCGTGCGTGCCCTGCTCGCGCACCCGGCCGCCGTCCAGGTAGACGATGCAGTCCGCATGGCGGATGGTGGACAGCCGGTGGGCGATGACGAAGCTGGTCCGGCCGGCACGCAGCCGGGCCATGGCCTGCTGGACCAGTACCTCGGTGCGGGTGTCCACCGAGCTGGTGGCCTCGTCGAGGATCAGCACGGTTGGCCGGGCGACAAAGGCTCGGGCGATGGTCAGCAGCTGGCGCTGGCCGGCGCTCAGGCCACTGCCGTTTTCGTCGAGCAGGGTGTCATAGCCCCGCGGCAAGGTGCGCACGAAGTCGTCCACATGGCAGGCGCGGGCCGCTTCGCGCACCTCGTCTTCGGTGGCCCCCTCCCGGCCGTAGGCCAGGTTCTCGCGG
>JAYSCA010000263.1:0-4373 GCA_041915165.1 Ideonella sp. | reverse complement strand
AAGGTGCCCCCCACCACCGAGACACGGAAGGTGCGCACCCGCAGCAGGGCCAGGTTCAACAAGGGGGCGGGGTGGCGTTGGCTGTGCCACGCATAGCCCGCCATCAGCGCCAGTGACACCAGCAGCCAGCCCAGTGCCGCCTGGTTGCTCAGACCGTGCGCGCCGAACACCTCCAGCAGCCAGGACAGCAAGGCGGTGCCACCGCCGAACAGCAGCATGCCGCGCAGGTCGAAGGGCCGCTCCGCCGAGGCCCGGAAATCCGGCATGTGGCGAAGGCCGAAATACAACGCCACCAGTCCCACCGGCACGTTGACGAAGAACATTTCCCGCCAGGAGCCCCAGTGGACGATCAAGCCGCCCACCGTCGGCCCCAGCAGCGGGCCCATCAGAGCGGGGATGACCATGAAGTTCATGGCCGCCAGCAGCTCGCTCTTGGGAAAGCTGCGCACCAGCGTCATGCGGCCCACCGGCATCATCATGGCGGCCGACATGCCCTGCAGCACCCGGCAGGCCACCAGCAGCGGCACGCTGGGGGCCAGCCCGCAGGCCAGCGAGGCCAGCGTGAACACCACGATGGCCCACAGAAACACCCGCCGGGTGCCAAAGCGGTTGGCCAGCCAGCCGCTGGCCGGAATGCTCATGGCCAGCGCCAGCACGTAGCTGGAGGACACCGACTTCAGCGCCAAGGGTGTGGTGCCCAGATCGGCCGCCATGGCCGGAATGCCGGTGTTGACGATGGTGGCGTCCAGTTGTTCCATGAAGAGGCTGGACGCCACGATCCAGGGCAGGACACGCTGGGTGCGGGAAGACACAAGAGGCATCCCCCCAGTGTCTCAGCTTGCCGGTCAGGTTTCAGGGCTGACGCACAAGGGCCCCGTGGCCATGGGGGTCAGCCCGGCCCAGGTAGCATGCGGTGCTGTGCACTCCCCCGAACTGCATCTGCTGCGCCAGGCCCTGCAACCCTACCGGCGGGCCCTCGTGCTGCTGCTGGCAGGCCAGGCCGCGCAGGCCCTGGCTTCACTGAGCCTGCCCAGCCTGAGCGCGGAGATCATCGACCAGGGCGTGCTGCAGGGCGACGCCCGGCAGGTCGGACTGGTGGCGCTGTGCATGGGCGCCGCGGCAGTGCTGCAGGTGCTGCTGGCATTGGCCTGTACCTGGCTGAGCGCCCGGATCGCCCTGGGCGTGGGGCGCGACCTGCGCTCGGCCGTGTTCAACCAGGTGCAACGCTTCTCGCTGCGTGAACTGCAGCAGTTCGGCACGCCATCGCTGATCACCCGCAGCACCAACGACGTGCTGCAGATCCAGACCCTGCTGCTGATGACCTTGAGCATGGTCATCATCGCGCCCTTCATGGGCCTGGGCAGCGTGGTCATGTCCATCCGGCAGGACCCGCCGCTGTCCTCGCTGCTGCTGGTCAGCGTGCCGCTGCTGGCCGGCATCGTGGGCTGGCTGATGGGCCGAAGCCTGCCGCTGTTCGCCCGGCTGCAGGGGCAGATCGACCAGGTTAACCGCCTGCTGCGTGAACAGATCGGCGGCCTGCGGGTGATCCGCGCCTTTGTCCGCGACCGCCACGAAAGCGCCCGCTTCGAGCAGGCCAACGCCGCGCTGACCGACACCTCGTTGCGGGTGGGCCGCTTGATGGCGCTGCACATGCCCGCGGTGATGACGGTGATGCATGGCTCCGGCGTGGCACTGGTCTGGTTCGGTGCCCACCGCATCGCCTCGGGCCAGATGCCGGTCGGCGCGCTGGTGGCCTTCCAGGCCTACATCGTGCAGATCATGATCTCGGTGATGGTCGCCTCGATGCTGTTCACGATGGCGCCGCGGGCCCTGGTCAGTGCCGGCCGCATCCGCGAGGTGCTGGACACCCCGCCCAGCGTGCAGGACCCCGCCCAGCCGGTGGCCGCTCCCGCCGGGGGCTGGGCGGGCCACTGGCGGCTCGACGGCGTGGGCTACACCTACCCCGGTGCGGCACATCCGGTGCTGCAGGACCTCACGCTGGACATCCACCCCGGCGAAACCCTGGCGGTGATCGGGGCCACCGGCGCGGGCAAGACCACACTGCTCAACCTGTTCCCCCGCCTGTTCGATGTGAGCACCGGCCAGCTGAGCCTGGACGGCTGCGATGTGCGCAGGCTGCCGCTGGCCACGCTGTGGGGCCTGATCGGCCTGGTGCCCCAGCAGAGCTACCTGTTCTCGGGCACCGTCGCCGACAACCTGCGCTATGGCCGTGCCGAGGCCAGCGAGGCGGAACTGTGGGAGGCCCTGCGCATCGCCCAGGCCCAGGACTTCATCGCAGCGCTGCCGCAGGGGCTGGCCTCGCCGGTGGCCCAGGGCGGCACCAACTTCTCCGGCGGCCAGCGCCAGCGCCTGACCATCGCCCGGGCGCTGGTGCGCCAGCCCCGCCTGCTGCTGCTCGACGACAGCCTCTCGGCCCTGGATTACGCCACCGAGGCACGGCTGCGCCAGGCCCTGGCGGCCAGCCCCGTGGGCCGGCAGGCGGCGGTGGTGCTGGTGGGGCAGCGGGTCAGCTCGCTGCGCCATGCGGACCGCATCGTGGTGCTGGAGCAGGGGCGCATCGTGGGCCAGGGTCGCCACGCGCAGTTGCTGGCGGACTGCCCGGCCTACCGTGAAATCGTCGCCTCGCAGCAAACCCAGGAGAGCCTCGCATGAGCCCGCCCGGCCCCTTGCCCGGCGGTCGCCTGGGTCCGCCCGGCATGGGAGGCGGCCGCCCCGTCCAACATGCCCGCAACGCCCGGCAGGCCATCGCCCGCCTGAGCCACCGTCTGGCGGGACAGCGTCTGGGCACCGCGCTGGTGCTGCTGGGCAGTGCCCTGAGCGTGCTGCTCAACGTGCTGGGGCCCTGGCAGCTCGGGCGCGCCACCGACCTGGTCGTCAACGCCTTGCAGACCCACCAGGCCCTGGATTTCCAGCGCCTGGGTCTGCACCTGCTGGGCGTGGCCGGGCTCTACGGCGGCGGCGCCCTGCTGGCCGCCCAGCAAGGCTGGATGAGCAACCGGCTGGTCCAGACCTTGACCCAGGACCTGCGCCGGGACGCCCAGGCCAAGCTGGCCCGGCTGCCGCTGGGCTGGTTCGACACCCGCGCCCGCGGCGAGGTGCTCAGCCGCGTCACCAACGACATCGACAACGTCAGCCAGAGCCTGATGCAGATGCTGGGGCCCTTGACGATGGCCCTGCTGCAGGTGCTGGGGGTGGTGACGATGATGTGCATCCTCTCGCCGCTGCTGACCCTGGCGGCCCTGCTGAGCCTGGGCGCCTCGCTGGCACTGGCCCGGCGCCTGGGCGGACAGGCTCAGCCGCACTATGCCGACCAATGGCGCTGGACGGGTCAGCTCAATGGCCAGATCGAGGAGCAGTTCACCGGCCAGACGCTGGTCAAGGTCTACGGCCACCAGGCGGTGGCCAGCGCCAGCTTCGAGCAGGCCAACAACGCCCTGCGCCAGAGCGCGCTGAAGGCCCAGTTCATCTCTGGCGCGATCCAGCCGGCCATCCTGTTCGTCGGCAACCTGGGCTTCATCGGCGTGGTGGGGGTGGGCGCCCTGCGGGTGATGGCCGGGGCCCTCAGCGTGGGGCAGCTGCAGTCCTTCATCCAGTACGTGCGCCAGCTCACCCAACCGCTCAACCAGATCTCGGGCATGGCGGCCGTGCTGCAATCGGCCGCGGCCTCGGCCGAACGGGTGTTCGAGCTGCTGGACGCCCCAGAGATGAGCCCGGACCCATCGCCGGCCGCCACGCTGCCCCAGCCAGCGCGCGGTCATGTGGTGTTCGAGCAGGTGCACTTCCGCTACCAGCCTCAGCAGCCGCTGATCGAAGGCATCGACCTCGAAGCCCGCCCGGGGCAGACCATCGCCATCGTCGGCCCCACCGGCGCGGGCAAGACCACGCTGGTCAACCTGCTGATGCGCTTTTACGAGGTGGACGGCGGCCGTATCACCCTGGACGGGGTGGACATCCGACAACTGGCCCGCGAGGACCTGCGCCGCCACCTGGGCATGGTGTTGCAGGACACGTGGCTGTTCGAGGGCACCATCCGCGAGAACCTGGCCTACGGCCGGGAGGGGGCCACCGAAGACGAGGTGCGCGAAGCGGCCCGCGCCTGCCATGTGGACGACTTCGTGCGCACCTTGCCGCGAGGCTATGACACCCTGCTCGACGAAAACGGCAGTGGCCTGAGCGCCGGCCAGCGCCAGCTGCTGACCATCGCCCGAGCCTTTGTCGCCCGGCCGACCGTGCTGATCCTCGACGAGGCCACCAGCTCGGTGGACACCCGCACCGAGGTACTGGTCCAGCAGGCCATGGCCCGGCTGCGTGCCGGCCGGACCAGCTTCGTCATCGCCCACCGGCTGTCCACC
>JAYSCA010000262.1:0-4377 GCA_041915165.1 Ideonella sp. | reverse complement strand
CCGGCGTCCTTCTCGCGCTGGATGCGCACGTACTCGGGGTACGAGGTCTTGTAGGGTTCGTCGTAGCTTTCCCAGGCCTGCATCGGCACGCCCTTGGCGCCGGTCATCAGATCGGGAAAGAGTTCGTCTTCGCTGACGTAGGACGGTGTCCAGTTCGTGCTGCGCGCAATGTCATACCACTCGTTGCGGTCGAGCAAGGCCATGGCGTCTGTCTCCTGTGTGTTGGCGGTGGGCCTGCTGTGAGGCCCTCTTCTCGCCCGGCACCGTGCGATGCGGTGGGCGTGCCATGCAAATCTAGTGACACAGGCCTTGGCGCACCATTGCACAAAGGTTCAGTTCGGGCCCTTCAGCCCCCCTCCGGCCCCTGGGACATTCCCGGATCGGCGCGCGGCACACCCAGGCGGTCGAGCATGGCGATGAGCTCGGGCAATGAGCCTGCGGCCATCTTCTCCATCATGCGGTGGCGGTGCACCTTGACGGTCACCTCCGAGATGCCCAGGCGGTCGGCCGTCTGCTTGTTGCGCAGGCCCTGCAGC
Organism: Ideonella sp.; assembly: GCA_041915165.1. Lineage (GTDB taxonomy): Bacteria > Pseudomonadota > Gammaproteobacteria > Burkholderiales > Burkholderiaceae_C > Ideonella. The sequence goes on along the minus strand of JAYSCA010000262.1, from coordinate 3,841 downwards.
AGCCAGTGCAGCACCTCGCGCTCGCGCTGGGTGAGGGACTCGTAGCGCGCGCGCAGGGCCCGGCGGCCCTGCTGCGCCTGCCAGGCCTGCGCGGCCTCGGCCAGGCCCTGGGCGATGGCCCCCAGCAGGGCCTCGTCGTCGAAGGGCTTGGGCAGGAACTCGATGGCCCCGGCCTTGATGGCCCGCACGGTCATCGGGATGTCGCCATGGGCGGTCAGAAAGACGATGGGCAGCAGGCGGCCCGCCTGGCTCAGTTCGCGCTGCAGCTCCAGCCCGGTCATGCCCGGCATGCGCACGTCCAGCACCAGGCAGGCCGGCCCGTCCAGGGGCGTCTGCAGACGCTGCAGCAGCTCGGCGGCCGAGGCGAAGCTCTCCACCGGCCAGCCGGCGGACCCGATCAGGCTGGCCAGGGCCTCGCGCATCGACAGGTCGTCGTCGACAACCAGCACCCGGGCCTGGCCCGGACCGGGCGCGGCGGCGGGAACCGGCACGCTCATGGCGCCGCCCCCTCGCCCGCCACCGGCAGGGTGAAGCAGAAGGTGGCGCCCGCCCCGGGCCGCTGCTCGGCCCACAGCCGGCCGCCGTGCGACTCCACGATGCCGCGGCTGATGGCCAGGCCCATGCCCAGGCCCTGCGGCTTGCTGGTGTGGAAGGCCTGGAAGATCTCCTCGCCGGCCTGCGGGTCCAGCCCCGGCCCGGCATCCTCGACCTGCACCCGCAGGCTGGCCGCATCCTGCCGGCCCAGGGTGACGCGGACCCAGCGGGGCCCCGCCCCGTCGCGGCCGATGGCCTCCATGCCGTTCATCACCAGGTTGAGCACCACTTGCTGGACCTGCACCGGATCGGCCAGCACGGCCGGCAGCCCGTCGGGTGCGGCCACCTGCAGCGTCACCCGGCGGCTCTGGGCCTCGGCCTGCACCAGCTCGATCACCTCGGCCACCGCCGCGGCCAGGGCCACCGGCTGGCGGCGGGCAGCCCCGCGCTGCAGAAAGGCCCGGGTGCGGCCGATGATGTCGGCGGCGCGCCGGGCGTCGCGCACGATGCGCTCCAGCGCCGCATGGGCCTGGGGCTCGTTGGGCGGCTGGGCATCCAGCCAGCGCAGGCCGGCCTGGGCGTTGGTCGCCACGGCCGCCAGGGGCTGGTTGATCTCATGCGCCAGCGAGGCCGCCATCTCGCCCAGCGCGCTGGCGCGGGTGACCTTGGCCAGGGCCTCGCGGGCCCCGGCCAAGGCCTCCTCGGCCGCCTTCTGCTCGGTGATGTCCTCGGCCACCACCACCAACAGCGGCGCGCCCGCGGCGGTGTCGGGCACCTGGGCCACGCTGGTGCTGGCCCACACCACCTGGCCGTCGCGGTGCAGAAAGCGCCGCTGCACGTGGTACTCGCGCACCTCACCGGCCAGCACCCGGGCCACCCGCTCACGGCTGGCCGACTGTTCACCGGGCGGCGTGATGTCGGCCAGGCGGCAGGCGCGGATCTGGGCGTCCGTGTGCCCGAGCATGCGGCTGAACGCGGGGTTGGCCCCCAGGATGCGCTCGGCCCCGTCCAGCAGCGCGATGCCCACCGGCGAATGCTCGTAGATGGCCCACCAGCGCTGCTCCGACTCCTGCAGCGCCCGCCGGCTGACGATGAGCTGGTGGGCCAGGTGGGACAGATCGTCGCTTTGCGAGGCCAGGGCCTGGCGCATGGCGTCGCGGGCCAGCTTCATGCTCACCAGGTTGCGCACCCGGGCGCGCAGCTCATGCGCCGAGAAGGGCTTGGTCAGGTAGTCCTGTGCGGCCTGGGCCAGCAGCCGGGTGCGCAGCGCATGGTCGTCCCGCGCGGACAGCACCAGCACCGGCACCTCGGCCAGCGCAGGCGCCTCCCGGATGGCCTGGATCAGCCGGTCGCCGGACAGACCCGGCATCATCAGGTCGGTGACGATCAGGTCCGGCGGCGCGGCCAGGGCCTGCTGCAGCGCCGTCTGCCCGTCGCCCACGGCCAGCACCCGGTGGTCGTGCCCCAGGGCCTCGCGCACGAAGCGCCGCATTTCGGGGTGGTCCTCCACCAGCAGCACCGTGGCGCGGCCCGGTGGCAGCGCCACCCCCTCAGGCGCCAATGCCTCGGCCTCGCCGGGCACGGCAGCACACACGGCCTCTACCGGCTGGACGGCATCCAGCTCCGGCAGGGCGCGCGGAGCCGAGGTGAAGGCGGTCTGCAGCGGCCGGTCGGGCAGGTAGTGTTCCTCGCCGGGCTGCAGCGGCAGCGCCAGCTGGAACAGGGCGCCGCCACCCGGCGCATCGCTCACGCCGATCACGCCGCCGTGCAGCTGCACCAGTTCCTTCACGATGGCCAGCCCCAGGCCGGAGCCGCTCTGCTCGCCGGCGGCGGCGGCGCTGCCCTGGTGGAAGCGGTCGAAGATGGCCTGGCGCTGCGCCGCCGGCACACCGGGCCCCGAGTCCTGCACCTTGAGCAGGCAGCGCGTGCCGCCCAGCGGCTCCAGCACGCAGCGGATGCGGCCGCCCGCCGGCGTGAACTTGAAGGCGTTGGACAGCAGGTTCTGCAGGATGCGCTCGAACTGCCGCGGGTCCACCGCGGCGGGCAGGCTGGGCGGCGTGGACACGGTGTAGCTCAGGGCCCGCTTGGGGGCCAGCCACTGGAAGGGCTGGGCCACATGGCGCACCAGGGCGGCCAGGTCCACCCGGGCATAGCTGGGCGCCATGTGGCCCGCATCGACGCGGGCCAGGTCCAGCAGGTCGTTGACGTGGCCGAGCAGGGTCTCGGCGCTGCGGCGGATCAGCTGCAGGCGCTCGCGCTGCGCCGGGTCCTGCCCGGCGCCCTGCTCCAGCAGGTCCTCCACCGGCCCGAGGATGAGGGTGAGCGGCGTACGGAACTCGTGGCTGAGCTTGGCGAACAGGTCGCTCTTGAGCTGGTCCAGGCGGCGCACCTGGTCCAGCAGGTCCTGCAGCTCGGCGTTCTTGCGCACCACCTCGGCCTCGGCCCGCTTCTTGGCCGAGATGTTGCGCCCCTCGGCCAGCAGGAACACCACCTCGCCCTGGTCGTCGCGCACCGGCATCAGCGAGTAGTCGACCACGATGGTCTCGTCGCCCGCGGCCTGGCCGTAGACCTCCAGGTCGCAGCGCACGAACTCGCCCGCCGCGGCGCGGCGCACGATGTCGCGCTGCAGGGTCACGCTCTCGCGCGAGACCTGGAACCAGCGGGCCTCCCAGAAGGGCCGGCCGCGGATGTCCTCGAACCGCAGGCCCGCGCCTTCCAGAGCCGCGCGGTTGATCTCCAGCGTGGTGCCCTGCGCATCCAGCAGGCCCACGAACTGGTACATCGCGTCGAGCACGATGCGCGCGAGCTTCTCGCGCCGGGCCTGCGGCGCATCGGTGGCCCGCAGCGTCACGTCGCCGATCTGGCAGCCACCGTCGACGGCGAGAGAAGGCGAAGGGCTCATGGACTGCGGCATGCCAGGAAGGGGAACCCAGGTTCTAAACGAGCCGCCCGCCGGGAGCGACGGGGCTTTCCCTCAAGCCCCGCCGCCACCGCCTGCTCAGAAGCCTTCGAGCACGATCTTGCCGCGCGCGGTGCCGCTCTCGATCAGGGCATGGGCGCGGCGCAGGTTGGCCGCGTCAATGCGGCCGTAGTGCTCGCCCAGCGTGGTGCGGATGCGGCCGGCATCGACCAGATCGGCCACCCGCTCCAGCAGCTCGTGCTGGCGCACCATGTCCGGCGTCTGGAAAACGGCCCGGGTGAACATCATCTCCCAGTGCAGCGACAGGGACTTGCGCTTGAGCGGCATCGCATCCAGCGTGCCCGGGTCGTCGATCAGCGCGAGGTGGCCCTGCGGGGCCAGCGCCTC
>JAYSCA010000261.1:0-4391 GCA_041915165.1 Ideonella sp. | reverse complement strand
GGGCCTGCTGTTGCAGCAGCGCGCCCAGTTCCTCGATGGTGGCCTCGCCCAGCGTGGTCAGCAGCTGGTCGAAACGCTGCCGCACGGCGCGGTCCGGCACCAGCCGGCCCTGGGCGTCCAGGCGGAAGCCACCATCGGGTTGCACCCCGCGCAGCGAACCCCGCTCGAACAAGGCACGCTGTACCTGCGCCACGCTGCGCCGGGCCCGTGTCGGGTCGGCTTGCAAGGCCGCCACCGGGTCGAAGGCCGCGTGGGGCAGGACACCCGGCGAGGGCGCCGCTGCCGCACCGGTGTGGAGCCGGACGGCCTCCGGGGCCGCGGGCGCACGGGCCGCCCAGCTGCCCCAGAGCCCGCCGCACAGCAGCAGGGCGGCGCCGGTCCACAGCGCCGTGCGGTGGCGGCCGCCCATCACAGACCGATCGACTTCAACCGGTTGGCCTGCGAGCGGTAGAAGGCCACCGGGTCGGGGGCGAACAGGCCGCGCAGACCGAAGGCCTGGTTGATCTCGTCCAGATGGTTCCAGGCGTAGTCGTCACGCAGCACCGTGCCCCAGTGCGAGGCGCACTTGCCCACCAGACCGTCGTTGGAGGCGCCCTTGAAGCTCACCGAGGTCAGCGTCAGCAGCGCGTCGCTGAGGTCCAGCACATTGGTCAGCACCGCATTGCCGCCGGCCGAGTAATAGTGGATGCCGTTGACCAGCTCCGGTCCCTGGCCGCAACTGCTGCTGGGCGCGCCCTGCGGGTAGTTGGCGTTGAAGGCGGCAGCGCCGGCCGTGGTCAGCGAATTCATCGCAGCCTCCGAATTCTGTGGCAAGTCGGGGCTGCCGGACAGCAGACTGATCAGCGCGGCAAACGCATTGGCCACCGAGGCCACCCAGGCCGTGGTGCCGGTGGCCGTGGTGCCGGCCTTGATGTCGTCGGCCACCGGGCTGCCGGTGTGCGGTGTGCCCATGGTGGTGACCGAGGCCACCAGGTTGGGGGCGACCGAGGCCACGTAGCGCACCGCCTGGCCGCCATGGCTGTGGCCCACCAGGTTGAACTTGCTGTAGCCGTAGGTGGCCTGCAGGCGCTGTAGCTCGGCCAGCAACTGCTCGCCGCGCACTTCGCTGCTGTTGGCCGCCGAGACCTGGGAGACGTAGACCTTGGCGCCGCCCGAGGCCAGGCCGGTGTCGATGCCCCACCAGTAGTCCACCGGGCCGATCGAGTCCCAGCCGAACAGGCCATGCACCAGCACGATGGGGTAGCGCGTCTGGGTGTAGGTATCGGCCGCATGGACCACGGTCGGGGCGACCGTGCCGGTGATGCAGGCGGCGGCCACCACCGTCTTCAGGAACCAACGTTTCATGGGTGTCTCCTTGGCATTTGTTGTGGCTCCGGCACCGACGCCCAACGGGTGACCGACCCGGAGTGGACGCATTAAAGAACGACCGTTCGTGCCGCGTGGTGGGTGATTTCCCAAAGCTGCACCGCAGCATGGCCTCAGGCTTTCCCGGTGACGGGGGCGGGACGTTAAGCTGCGGACCATGCCAACAGAGGCTGTCTTTTCGAACCTGGATGAGCACCGGCCGGTGGCGGTGTTGCTCTACCCCGGCTGCGTGTTCCAGGAGATCGCGCTGGCGGTGGAGGTGCTGGCCCCGCACCGGCCGCTGCGCTACCTGACGCCCGATGGCGCGGTGCACCGGGCTTCCAACAGGGCCCGGCTGCAGGCCGATGGCGACTACGGCTGGCTGGACACCGAGGCCGTGGCCCTGACCGCGCCGTACTGGACCGGCTTGCGCTTCGAGCGGGCCAATGGGGTGGTGGATGCCGAGCGCCGCCGCATCACCGCCCAGCCCTAGGCCGACCGGGATCTGGCCGCCGCCCTGGCCCAGGCCCTGCGCACCTATCCGCAACGGCGCCGCTCCCTCTGATCCCGGGCGTCGGGGCAGCCGGCATGGCCAGGGGTGGCTGTATGGATGTACAGTATCTTCCCGTGCCTTGCCTTCTGCCGCCATGCCTGTTTTCGATGTCCACGCGCGCGCTGCTGCCGCGCCCCTGTCCCTGCCACCCGAGGTGGCGGGCCGGGTCTGGCCGGCCCGGGCCCGGATGGGGCCGCGGGGCGCGGTGCGCCCCAGCGGCCACCCGGCGCTGGATGCCGAGCTGCCCGGCGGCGGCTGGCCCTGCGGCGCCCTGACCGAGCTGCTGCAGCCCCAGCCGGCTCTGCTGGAGTGGCGTCTGCTGGGGCCGGTGGCCCGGGCCCTGGCGGCCGAGGGGCGGCCCGTCGTGCTGGTGGGCCCGCCCCAGGTGCCGCATCTGCCGGGCCTGGCCCAGTGCGGGCTGCCGGCCTCGGCCCTGGTCTGGGTGCAGGCGCAGACCACGGCCGAGCGGCTCTGGTGCACCGAGCAACTGCTGCGCGCCCAGGCTGCCGCCCTGGTGCTGGCCTGGCTGCCCCAGGCCCGGCCCGAGCAGATCCGCCGCCTGCAGGTCAACGCCCTGGGCAGCGAGGCCCTGGTCTTTGCCTGCCGGCCACTGGTGGCGCGGCAGGAATCGTCGGCTGCCCCGCTGCGCCTGCAGGCCCGGGTGGACCTGGACTGGGCGCTGCAGGTGCAGGTGTTCAAGCGGCGCGGGCCGGTGCACGAGGGCGAGGTCAGCCTGCCCTCGGTGCCCGGCACCCTGGGCGCGGTGCTGCCGGCCCGGCTGCAGCAGCCGCGGCGCTGGCTGGCGGCCCGCCGCAGTGCGCTGCCGCAGCCCGTGGCCGTGCGGGAAGAGGAGGCCGCCGATGCAGATGCAGATGCAGATGCTGTGGGTCGCCCTGTGCTGGCCGGCGCCCGCTGAGGGCGAGCCCGCGGCCGACCTGCAGGGGCCGGCCTGCTGGGCCCTGCAGTTCACGCCGCGGGTGGCCCGCTGCGGCGAGGCCCTGCGCCTGGAGCTGGCCGCCAGCCAGCGCCTGTTCGGCGGCCAGGCCGCGCTGCTGAGCCGCCTGGCCACCGAAGGCCGCCAACTGGGTGCCACCGGCGTGGCCTGGGCCAGCACCGCCAGTGCGGCCCCGGCCCTGGCCCGCCAGGCGGCGGTGGAGGGCACATCGCCGCAGCCGGCCCGGGTGCCCGGGCTGGACGCTCCGTTGGCCGAGGCCCTGGACCCGCTGCCGCTGGAGACGCTGGATGGCCTGCGCTCGCACGCCGACACCCTGCACCTGATGGGCTGCCACCGTCTGGGCGAGGTGCGCCGCCTGCCGCGCGGCGGGCTGTCCCGCCGCTTCGAGGCCGGCCTGCTGGCCGCACTGGACCAAGCCTACAGGACGCTGCCCGAGGCCCACCGCTGGCTCACCCTGCCCGAAACCTTCTCCGCCCGGCTGGAGCTGGCCTTCCGCGTGGAGCAGGCCCCGGCGCTGATGGCCGGTGCCCAGCGCCTGCTGCTGCAGCTCTGCGGTTGGCTGCAGGCCCGCCATGCCGGGGTGCTGGCCTTCACCCTGGCCTGGGAGCACGACTCGATGCGCGCTCGCGATGTGGCCCCCGGTGGCGCGCTGACCGTGCGCACCGCCCAGCCGGCCCGCCAGGCCGAACACCTGGCCCGGCTGCTGGCCGAGCACCTGGCCCGGGTCACGCTGGCGGCCCCCGCGGCGGCGCTGCGCCTGACGGCCGACGAGGTGCAGGCCCTGGCGCCGCCCAGCGGCCAGCTCTGGCCCGATGCCCGCCAGCAAGCCCAGGCCCTGGACGAGGTGCTGGAGCACCTGGCGGCCCGCCTGGGGGCTGAGCGCGTCTGCCGCCCGCGGGCCTGCGAGGACCACCGGCCCGAGTGGATGCAGGGCTGGCAACCGCTGGACCGGCCCTTGCCGCGCACCGGCTCGCGCCTGCCCACGCTGCCGCAGCCGGCCTTTCTGCTGCCGGCCCCGCAGCGCCTGTGCCTGCGCCAGCACCGGCCGGTGCACCAGGGCCAGCCCCTCTTGCTGCTGCTGGGCCCGCAGCGGGTGGAGGGCGGCTGGTGGCACCGCAGCACGGCGCCGTTGCCGCCTGGGGCCACGGCCACGGCGCCCGAGGGCGCCACCGGCATCGTGGTTTCGCACGCGGTGGCGCGGGACTACTGGGTGGCCTGGAGCGAGCGGGCCGGCGTGCTCTGGGTCTTCCAGACGCGGCTGGAGGGCGAGGCCGGCGAGGCCTGGTTTCTGCACGGCCACTTCGCCTGAGGCCTGTCGAGAACGCACGATGGCTGAACCCCGCCCGCCGCTGCCCGACTACGCCGAGCTGTGTTGCGTCAGCAACTACAGCTTTCTGCAGGGCGCCAGCCACCCGGAGGAGCTGGTCCAGCGCGCCGCCGCGCTGGGCTACCGCGCCCTGGCCATCACCGACGAATGCTCGGTGGCCGGCGTGGTGCGGGCCCATGTGGCCTGCCGCGACCCGGCGGTGCAGGCCAGCG
>JAYSCA010000260.1:0-4423 GCA_041915165.1 Ideonella sp. | reverse complement strand
CTTCGAGCTTCTGCATGATGAAGCCCTCACCGCCGAAGAAACCGACCGACAGCTTCTGCTGAAAGTACACGCCCAGCGACACGCCCCGGGCCGCGCACAGGAAGGCGTCCTTCTGGCAGATCAGCATGCCGCCCAGCTTCTGCAGGTCCATCGGCAGGATCTTGCCCGGGTACGGCGCCGCAAAGGCCACGCGCTGCTTGCCGCTGGCCTGGTTGGTGTAGACCGTCGTGAAGATCGACTCGCCAGTGATCAGCCGCTTGCCCGCCCCCAGCAGTTTGCCGAACAGGCCGCCGGTGGACTTGGAGCCATCGCCGAACACCGTGTCCATGCCGATGCCGGCGTCCATGAACATCAGGCTGCCGGCTTCGCCCACCGCGGCTTCGCCCGGATCCAGTTCGACCTCGACGAACTGCATCTCCGAACCCTTGATTTCATAGTCGACCACGTCCATCGCCATCGCGATTCCCCTTGCTAGAAATGACACAGAAGCTGCGGATGGTAGCGAACGTGGATGAGGCTGCGATGAAGCCCGGCCAAGCCGCCCGGTGCGAGCGGGACTTGCCCCATCATTCAATATATTGGATGATAAATCCAACATGAAAGAGACCCCGCTGGACCTGAACGCCCGCATTGCCGAACAGGTGCGCCGCCTGCGCAGCGAGCGCGGCCTGTCGCTGGACGCGCTGGCCAGCCGCTCCGGCGTCAGCCGCTCGATGATCTCGCTGATCGAACGTGGTGAGAACAATCCCACCGCCGTGCTGCTGGACCGCCTGGCCCAGGCGCTGGACGTGCCGCTGGCCTCATTGTTCGACAACCCACCGCCCGCGGAGCCGATCGCCCGCCGAGCCGACCAGACCGTCTGGCGCGACCCAGCCTCCGGCTACCTGCGGCGCAGCGTCTCACCCACCGGACCGGACATCCGCACCCAGATCGTCGAGGTCGAGTTCCCGCCGCAGGCCCGGGTGGCCTACGACAGCCTGCCCCGTCAGCATGCGGTGCAGCAGCAGATCTGGCTGCTGGAGGGGCAGTTGCAGCTCACCGTCGGCCCCGCCGTCCACCGTCTCGGTCCGGGCGACTGTCTGGCCATGACACTGGACGCCCCCATCGTCTTCCACAACCCCGGCGACGTGCCCGCGCGCTACGTCGTCGTGCTGACCCGCGCTTGAGCGCGCCCCACCGTCTTCTTTGCCCACACCCCCATGACCGCCATCGAACTGCGCCCCTGCGTCGCCGCCGAACACGCGCCCGCCATCCTGGCCATCTTCAACGACGCCATTGCCCACAGCACCGCGCTGTACGAATACCAGCCCCGCACGCTGGAGACCATGGCCAATTGGTTCGCCACCAAGCAGGCCGGCAGGTATCCGGTCATCGGCGCCTTTGACGCGGCCGGCCAACTGCTGGGCTTTGCCAGCTGGGGGCCGTTCCGCGCCTACCCCGCGTTCAAGTACACGGTAGAACATTCGGTCTATGTCCACCCGGACCACCGGGGGCGCGGCATCGGCCGCCAGCTGCTGACCGAGCTGATCCGCCAAGCCGAGGCCCGCGACGAGGTGCATGCCCTGATCGCCGCGATCGACATGCAGAACCCCGGCAGCATCGCCCTGCACGAGTCGCTGGGGTTCCAGCATGCGGGAACGCTGCCGCAGGTCGGCTTCAAGTTCGGCCGCTGGCTGGATCTGGGTTTCTGGCAGCGCACGCTGCCTACCCCGCACCAGCCGGTGGACGGCTGAGCCCCTCCCTCAGCCCGTGTGGGCGCCGGTGCGGATCAGCGTGCCGACATGCTCGCCGCGCAGCGCCGCGGTCAGCCGCCCCGGCACCAGGCCGTTGACCACCTGCACATGGGTGATGTGGCGGGCGTTGGCCATGGTCTCCAGCATCGCCCGGTCCACCGGCAGCGGGCCGCCCATCGCCAGCAACTCGGCCGCGCTGATGTCGCGCAGCAGCTCGGCGCGGCCGGCCTCCGGACCATTCGGATCGGTCGTGCAGATGCCGTCGACGTCTTCGACCACCGTCAGCCCGGCCGCCCCCAGCGCGTCGGCCGCCAGGAAGGCGCCCGTGTCGGCCCGGTGCGGCGGGATGCGCGAGCCCGGAAACTCGTGGTGGTGGTATGGCGGGAAGGCACTGCCCACCACCGCCGGCGAGGCCGCCAGGTGGATGGACAGCTGGTTGGCGATCGTCGGGTGCTCCACGTAGGAAACGCCTTCGGGTGCCAGCATGGCCGCCAGGATGTGGCCGTTCTGCCCGGCCTCGCTGGCCGCCAGCGGCGCCAGCGAGCCCACCGGCAGGCCCAGGTCCAGGCCCACGCTGTAGACGTGCCGGGCCCGCAGGCCGGCCCCGGTCAGGAGGAGCATCTTGTGCTCGGGCAGCAGCCGGCGGATCTCGTCGACCAGCGGCAGGATGGCCGTGGCACCGCGGTCCAGCAGCCGCCCGCCGATCTTCACCACCTGCAGCCAGGGCAGCAGGCGGATGGGCTTCACCCCCGCCACGGGGCGGGTCAGTTCGTTGTTCTGCAAGGTCTGGCGCGCCAGCGCCGAGGCCACGTGCTTGATGCCAGTGGTGGTGTCCGTCATGGCGTGCTCCCTCAGTCCGCGGTGATGATCGTGCCGACGTGCTCACCCGCCAGCGCCCGGGTCAGCAGACCCGGCTTCAGGCCATTGATGACCTGCACCTGCCGCACGTGCTGGGCCGCTTGCAGCAGGTCCAGCACCGGGAACTCCAGAATCGAATCCTGCAGCCCCTTGGCCTTCATCTCATCAACCGAGATCTTCGGAATGAAGGTGGCGTTCTTGTCCGTCTTGGGGTTGCCGGTGAACAGGCCGTCCTCGTCCTTCACGTAGATCATCTGGCGGCAGCCGAACTGCTCGGCCACCAGGTAGCAACCGGCATCGGTGCGGTACGGTGGGATGACGTTGTCCGCCCCCGGCCGCACCCACAGCTTGTAGGGCGGCATGCCGCTGAAGACCACCGCGTTCACCTCGGCCAGGTAGAGCGGCACCGCCGACAGCCCCGCCCCATCCACCGCCGAGATGCCGTGCCGGGCCAGCAACTGGCCCAGCATCGCGGCGTTCTGGTCGGCCACCGAGGCCCCCAGCTGCGCCAGCACGCCGGCCGGCAGGTTCAGCCCGGCGGCGATGGCGTAGAGGTGACGCGCCCGCGTGCCCGCGCCGGTGCCGATCAGCATCTTGTGCGCCTTGCGCGCCGCGACGATCTCGTCGACCAGCGGGTACACCGCCGCACGGCCGCGGTCGATGATGCTCTGGCCGCCGATCTTCAGCACGGTGGCATCTGGCAGGATGCGGAAATCCGGCGCCTGGCTGGCCGCGCTCTGCAGCTCCGGGTCCGACAGCGTGCGCTGCATCAGCAACGCTTCCAGCGCCGCGGGGGTGGTGGTCATGGGTTCCTTCCCTCCTGGACACGGCGACGCAAATGCCGCCAACCGGTCAAGGATAGGTAGAAACGCTATGTAGATTCAACCTCAACCCTCGCCGGCCACCCGCACCCGGCCCAGGGCCTCGCCCACCGTCTGGCGGAACTGCCGCAGCGCCGCCAGCTCCCCCTCGGGCGCGGCCAGCGCGGGCCAGAGCATCTCCACCAGGCTGCCAGCGGTGGCCTCCACGTCCAGCTTGTCCGCCCCGGCGGCGCCCTGGCCGATGACCTCCCACAGCAGGTGCTCCACCGGGCCCAGCACCAGCGCGCGCATCAGGCGCAGCGGCAGGTCCTGGCGGATCTCGCCGCGTTCGCGGCCGCGGGCCAGCAGGTCCATCAGCGGCGCGGTGTAGCGACGCTGCAGCGGCAGGAAGGCCTCGGCGAAATCCTGCCCCTTGCTGCGCCCTTCGGACAGCACCAACGCGCACAAGCCGGTGCCCTGGATCAGGAACAGCCGCAGGTGGGTGCGCACGAAGTAGGCCAACTGCTCGCGCGCGGGCCGGTCGGGTGGCATGCCCCCCTCCATCGCCGCGATGATCTCGTCGTACCAGTCGGCGATGACGCGCACGCACAGCTCGCGCTTGCCGTGGAAATAGGTGAACACCGTGGCCTCGGAGACGCCCAGGCGCTGGGCGATCTCGGTGGTGGTGGCGCGCTCGTAGCCCTTCTCGGCGAAGACCTCGCGGCCCACGCGCAGGATGTCGCGCATGCGCTGCTCGCTGCGGGCACTGGTGCCGCCGCGGCGGACGGCGGGCAGCGCGGGCGTGTCGGTGGTGGGCATGGCTGTCATTTCTGAGTGTTACTCAATTTTGTCAGCGCAGCACCCTTCCCTGCAAGACACCAAAGATGAATCCCGTCTTAGGGAAATCCTCTAGCCCGCGGCAGCCGGTTGTTGAGTGACACTCAAAACAACGATCCGCAGGAGACACACCCCATGTTCGAATCCACCTTCACCTTCCCGCTGGGCGAGGACATCGCCGCGCTGCGGGAGGCC
>JAYSCA010000259.1:0-4425 GCA_041915165.1 Ideonella sp. | reverse complement strand
TGCTGACTCTTTCCGCAGAAAGAGCAGTAGAGGACCTTTTCGCCAGAGGCGCCTTTCTTGTCCGACATGGGTGTGTGCCTGGGCTGTGCTAAGAGAGCGTGAACGGATGATAGAGCAAGCGCCGATCACCCCCGCTTGTCGAGAACCTGATCAATCAGGCCGTAGGTCTGGGCTTCGGCAGCGGACATGTAGTAGTCGCGCTCGGTGTCGGCCTGGATCTTCTCCAGCGGCTGACCGGTGCGTTCGGCCAACACACGGTTGAGCTGCTCGCGGGTCTTCAGGATCTCGCGCGCATGGATCTCGATGTCCGTGGCCTGCCCCTGGGCGCCGCCCAGCGGTTGGTGGATCATGATCTTGCTGTTGGGCAGCGAGAAGCGCTTGCCCTTGGCCCCGGCCGCCAGCAGGAAGGCCCCCATGCTGGCCGCCATGCCGATGCACAGCGTCGAGACATCGGGCTTGATGAACTGCATGGTGTCGAAGATCGACATGCCGGCGCTGACGCTGCCGCCCGGGGAGTTGATGTAGAACGAGATGTCCTTGTCGGGGTTCTCGCTCTCCAGGAACAGCAGCTGGGCGACCACCAGGTTGGCGCTCTGGTCATTGACCGGCCCCACCAGGAAGACGATGCGCTCGCGCAGCAGCCGCGAGTAGATGTCATAGGCGCGTTCGCCGCGTCCCGACTGCTCGATGACCATGGGAACCATGCCGAGGGCTTGGGTGTCCAGTGCGCTCATGGAACTCCTTCAGGAAGGTATGTGACGGTTTGTCCTGCTGCCCATTATGTCGCCGCAGAAAAACCGTGGGATCGAAGAAAAAAAGCCCGGCCAACAGGCTCGGGCGATTTTTCAGGAACGGGGCCAGATCGGCCCGACCACCGTCTGCTTGACCGAAATCAAGCGGTCATCAACTCGTCGAACGGCAGGGCCTTGTCGACCACCTTGGCCTGGCCCAGCACGAAGTCGGTCACGTTGTTCTCGATGACGATGGCTTCGACCTCGGCCATGCGCTGACGGTCCGACAGGTACCAGCGCACCACCTCGGCCGGCTTTTCGTAGGACTGGGCCATCTCTTCGATGTGAGCCTGCAGCTGCTCCGGCTTGGCTTGCAGGTTGTTGGCGCGCACCAGCTCGCCCACCACCAGACCCAGGCGCACGCGCTTCTCGGCTTGCGGCGCGAAGATCTCGGTCGGGATCGGGGTCTTGTCGGCGTCCTTGATGCCGCGCTGCTTCAGGTCCTCGCGGGCGCCTTCGACCAGGCGTTCGGTCTCGGCGGAGATCAGCGCCTTGGGCAGGTCCAGCTCGGCGGCCTTGACCAGGGCGTCCATCACGGCCGCCTTGTTGCGGGCCAGCACGCGGAACTTGACCTCACGCTCCAGGTTCTTCTTCACGTCGGCGCGCAGGGCTTCCACCGTGCCGGCCTCGATGCCCAGGGCCTTGATGAAGTCGCCATCGACCTCGGGCAGGTGCTGGGCTTCGATCTTCTTCATGGTCACCAGGAAGTCGGCTTCCTTGCCGGCCACGTCCTTGCCGTGGTAGTCGGCCGGGAACTGCAGCGGGAAGGTCTTGGACTCGCCCACCTTCATGCCGCGCACGGCCGCGTCGAACTGCTCCAGCATCTGGCCTTCACCGACCAGGAACTGGAAGCCTTCGGCCTTGCCACCGGCGAAGGGCTCGCCGTCGATCTTGCCTTCGAAGTCGATCGTGACACGGTCACCGGCCTCGGCGCCTTGGTCGGCCGGGCGTTGGGCGAAGGTACGGCGCTGCTTGCGCAGGATCTCGACGGTCTTGTCGATCGCGGCGTCATCCACCTCGGCGGCCACGCGCTCGACCTCGACGGCCGACAGGTCGCCCAGCTTCACTTCGGGATAGACCTCGAAGGTGGCGTCAAAAGCCATCTGGCCTTCCGCGGCTTCGTCCTTCTGGGTGATGTTGGGCACACCGGCCACGCGCAGCTGGGCTTCGTTGGCGGCCTGGGCGAAGGCCTGGCCCAGCTTGTCGTTCATCACTTCGTACTGCACCGAATAGCCGTAGCGCTGGGCGACGACCGACATCGGCACCTTGCCAGGGCGGAAGCCATCGGCCTTGACGGTACGGGCCAGCTTCTTCAGGCGGGCTTCGACTTCGGAGTTGATCTCGCTGGCCGCCAGCGTCAGGGTGATGCGGCGTTCGAGCTTCTCGAGGGTTTCAACGGTGACTGCCATGGTGCGAACTCTGATGTTGCGTGTACGGAAACGTCATGGGGGTGGTGCGCGGAGCCGGACTCGAACCGGCACGCCCGTGAAGGCGTCAGGACCTAAACCTGGTGCGTCTACCAATTTCGCCACCCGCGCGATCCTGGCTCGGCGCGACGGCATCCACTGCCGCCGACACGCCGGACCTGTCCCGATGACTGATGTGTCGGAGCGGATGCCCACCCTTTGCAGGCGCGCGCATCCACCCCGGGCGAACCGGTAAACCGCGTATTCTATCGGTCAACCGGCCCGCTGGACGCCACGGCCGTCATGGCGTGGCAAAAACAGGGTTCAAACCGCCTCCTTCGACGGTGGCACTGGCGCGGGCTGCACCCGGAACCACGCCGCATACATGGCCGGCAGGGCCA
Source organism: Ideonella sp. (assembly GCA_041915165.1). GTDB lineage: Bacteria > Pseudomonadota > Gammaproteobacteria > Burkholderiales > Burkholderiaceae_C > Ideonella. Next base: position 1,827 of record JAYSCA010000259.1, on the reverse strand, counting down.
GCAGGGTCAGGGCCGTGGCGGCGACCAGCCCGCCCATGATGGCGACGGCCATCGGCCCCCAGAACACGCTGCGCGACAGGGGAATCATCGCCAACACCGCGGCGGCCGCGGTCAGCACGATGGGCCGGAACCGGCGCACGGCCGATTCGACGATGGCCTCCCAGGCCGGCACACCGCGCAAGCGGTCCTGCTCGATCTGATCGATCAGGATCACCGAGTTGCGCATGATCATGCCGACCAGGGCGATGAAGCCGAGCATCGCGACAAAGCCGAAGGGGCGGTCCAGCGCCAGCAGGGCCGCCGCCACGCCGGCGATGCCCAGCGGCGCGGTCAGCACCACCAGCATGGCGCGCGAGAAACTCTGCAACTGCAGCATCAGCAGCGTCAGCATCAGGAAGCCCATGATCGGCAGGCCGACCATGATGGAGCCCTGGCCCTTGGCACTTTCCTCCACCGCGCCGGCCAGTTCGATGCGCATGTCCGGCGGCATGCGCTGCTGCAGCGCCTGCAACTGGGGCCACAGCGCGAAGCTGACGGTGGCGCCCTGGATGCCTTCGATCACGTCGCCCTGCACCGTGATGGCGTATTTGCGCGCATCGCGCCACAGCACGCCCGGCTCCCAGCCCTGCTCCCAGTGGGCGATCTGGCTGAGCGGGATGGCCCGGCCGCTGCTGGTGGCGACGTAGGCACTGTCGAGCTGGCTCACGCTGTGCCGCTCCTCGGGCGGCTGGCGCAGCACGATGCTGACCAGCCGGTCGTTCTCACGGTACTGGCCGATGGTGCGCCCGCTGAACAGGGTCTGCGTGGCCTGGGCGATGGCCTGGCTGGTCACGCCCAGCGCGCGGGCCTTGTCCTGGTCCACCGACAGCCGCACCGCGCGCACCGGTTCGTTCCAGTTGTCGTTCACCCCCCGCATGCGGGCGTCAGCCCGCATCAGGGCCTTGACCTCGTCGGCCCAGTGCCGCACCGCCTGGATGTCATCCCCCAGGACACGAAACTGCACCGGGTAAGCCACCGGCGGGCCGTTGGGCAGCAACTTCACCCGCCCCCGCACCTCGGGAAACTCGGTCGCCAGCAACTCGGGCAGACGCTTGCGCAGGGCCTCCCGGGCCGCCAGGTCCTGGCTCAACAGAATGAACTGGCTGACATTGGTCTGCGGAAAGATCTCGTCGAGCGGCAGGTAGAAACGCGGCACGCCGCGCCCCACCCAGGCCGCCACCGAAGCCAGCCCCGGCTCCTTGAGCATGCGCTGCTCAAAGCGCTGCGCCACGCGGTTGCTCTCCTGGATGGTCGAGCCCTCGGGCAGCCACAGGTCGACCAGGATCTCCGGTCGGCTGGAATCGGGGAAGAACTGCTGCTGCACCCGGCCCATGCCCACCACACCCAGCGCAAACACCGCGGCCGTGATGCCGATGGTCCACCAGCGGTGAGCCACGCACCAGTTCACCGCGGCGCGAAAGCGGCTGTAGAACGGCGTGTCGAACAGCTCGTGGATCTCCCCCTCGCCATGGGCGGCCCGGGTGTGCAGCAGCCAGGCCCCCAGGTAGGGCACGAAGTAGACCGAGACCACCCACGAGATGATCAGGGCCGCGGCCGTCACGGCGAACATCGCGAAGGTGTATTCACCCACCGTGGACTTGGCCATGCCGATGGGCAGGAAGCCGGTCGCGGTGATCAGCGTGCCGGTCAGCATCGGCATCGAGGTCACCTCGTAGGCATGGGTGGCGGCGTGCAGGCGGTCGTAGCCCTCCTCCAGCTTGCGCACCATCATCTCGACCGCGATGATCGCGTCGTCCACCAGCAGGCCCAGCGCCACGATCAGCGAGC
>JAYSCA010000258.1:0-4427 GCA_041915165.1 Ideonella sp. | reverse complement strand
TCGAACAGCACGCGACCGGCCTCGTCCTGCGACTCCATCTTGGCCTGGTGGATCACCCGCACGATGTAGCGCACGCCGTGGTCGGGATCCTGGTAGACCCAGCCCTGGCGCGCAGGGTCATGGACGCCGAAGTGACGCGCCATCAATGCGGCCACCTCCTCCTCGGCCGAGACCTCGCTGCCGAGCATGGCCGCGGGATGCCGCGTCTGCCAGACCGCCCAGCCCACCAGGGCCAGCGCCAGCACGCCCAGCAGGGCGAGCGTGTTCACCAGCCAGCGCCGCCAGCGGGGCGCATGCGACCGCGGCGAGGGTTCAGAGGGATCTTCGGGGGTGGGGGCGACAGACGACATGGACGGCACAGAGATCGGAAACTCGGGCAGGGATTGGACCCGCTGCCGGGTGATCGCACTGCAACAGAACGCAACAGGCGTCCCGTCGAGTGGCTACGATGCCCGGATGGTCGACCTGCTCTCCGCCCCCGCCGCCAGCCTGCTGCTGGCCAGCTTTGCCGCCATCAGCCTGTGGGCCCTGACGAAGGCGCCCCAGTGGCTGGACCGGGGGGTGCTGCGCCCCTACTGGCTGGTCCGGCGCCACCAATGGGGCACGGTGATCAGCCACGCCTTTCTGCATGCGGACCTGATGCACCTGATCTTCAATGGCTTCAGCTTCTGGGCCTTCGCGCCAGGGCTGGAGCGGGCGCTGGGCACCCCGCGTTTTCTGGCGCTGTACACGGTCGGGCTGTTGGCCAGCACGCTGGGCACCTGGCTCAAGCAGCGCCGCAACCCCGGCTACCAATGCCTGGGCGCCTCCGGCGCGGTGATGGCGGTGGTGTTTGCCGCGATCGCCCTGTTCCCGCAGGCCACGCTGTTCATCCTGCCGATCCCGGTGCCCATCCCCGCGCCGATCTTCGGCCTGGGCTACCTGGCCTACAGCCTCTGGGCCGGTCAGCAGAACCGCGGCCACATCAACCATGAGGCCCACCTGTGGGGCGCCGTGTCCGGCGCGTTGTTTGCGCTGGTGGTGGCGCCCGGCTGGGTGGCCCGGGCCTGGCTGGGCTGAACGCGGCGGCGCCGGCTCAGGCCGCCGGACGGCGGAACACCAGGAGCCGGTTGTGGGCCGGCAGGTCGTGCATCGCCTCGAACAGCAGGCCCACGGCCTGGGCCTCGACCTGCACATCGCTCAGGTGACGCAGGCCCCAGGCGGGGTCGCGGGCCTGCAGGTCGATGTCGAAGGCCTGGTTGCTCGGCGCGGTCGGCTGGCCCGCCACGATGAACGGGCCATAGACCACCAGACCGCCGCCCGGCCGCAGGACCTGCGCCGCGCCGCGCATCAGCGCGCCGGTGCAGGCCCAGGGCGAGATGTGCAGCAGGTTGGCGACGAAGACGGCGTCCCAGCCCGCCGGGTGACCGGCGCCGGGGCGGGGCCAGTCCGGTTGGCGCACGTCCAGCAGCACCGGGGTCCGCGCCCCGGGCAGGTCCGTCAGCCGGGCCTGCAGCGGCGGCAGGCCGGCCGCCGTGGCCTCGCTGGGCTGCCAGACCCAGCCCCAGCCGCCACGGCGGGACGCCGCCAGGGCGTGTTCGGCATGCTGCCCGGTGCCGCTGGCGATCTCCAGCACCTGGGCGCCCGCCGGCAGCAGCTGCTGCAAGTGCTCCAGGATCGGGCCCTTGTTGCGATCGGCCGCAGCGCTGTGGGGAAGGGAAGTGTTCACCCGGCCATTGTGAGGCGCGGGCCCCCGGTTCGGGGAACCCGTGTCTAATGCCAGGTTTTGGCATCCTCGCCGCGCTGTTTCCGCGGGAACCTGCCTTGTCTGCCTCCACCCGTGTCACCGTCGGCTTCCTGACCCTGCAGGTCCTGCTGATGGTCCTGAGCGACCTCACCGGCCAGACGCTGTTGATGTACGGCGTGGTGCTGATGGCCGCCCTGCTGGCACTGGGGGTCACGCTCTGGCGAGCCCAGGTGGAGTCGGTGCCCGCCGTGCGCTGGGGTTGGCGCTGCGTGGCCGCCAGCCTGCTGCTGTGGTGCGCAGGCCAGGCGGGCAACCTGTGGTGGGAATGGGGACTGGGCCAGATGGGGGTGCTCAACCGCGCCATCTTGCTGGTCTTCCACCTGACGGCTGTGCCACTGCTGTTCCTGCTGGCGCGTCCCGGCCTGGAGCGGGAACCTCGCCAAGCCCTGCTGCTGGATGGCGCCCAGGCGCTGCTGCTGGCGCTGAGCTACTTCTGGTTGACCTGGGGCACGCTGGCCCCCGCCAATGCCCACGATGCGCCCGCCGTGACGACCCAGCTGTGGCTGATGGACGCGCAGAACCTCTACCTGCTGCTGGGCTGCCTGGTGCGCTGGCGGGCGGCGCCCCCCTCGGGGGAGCGCAGCCTGTACCGGGTGCTCAGCCTGCACCTGGCGGCCTACACGCTGGGGGTGTCGCTCAACAACCACCTCACCAGCTGGGAACCGGACTGGGTCACCCCCCTCTGGGGCAGCCTGATCACGCCGCCCTTTCTGTTGCTGGCCTGCCTGGCCTGGCCGCGTCAGGCCGCGACCGACCCACAGGCGCCCTGGCCCTCGCGCCGCCGGGCCCATCTGGTGCGCAGCATCAGCCCGCTGATGCTGTCGGGCACCTTGATGCTGCTGGCCCTGCTGCTGATCCGTGTGGACTACCTCTGGGGCGTGATCGGTGTGCTGCTGGCCGCGCTGTCGAGCGCCGCACGCGGCACCCTGGCCCAGCTGCAGCAGCGGCTGGCCAGCGATTCGCTCAAGCGCCAGCGCCGGCAGCTGGCCCGCATCGCCTGGACCGACGCGCTGACGGGCGTGCCGAACCGCCACCACCTGCGCCATGTGCTGAAACGGCTGGAGAAACCCGACGACCGACGCCAGCCCCTGCCCCACGGCTGGACGGTGCTGATGATCGACATCGACCACTTCAAGCAGCTCAACGACCGGCAGGGCCACCGCCAGGGCGATGCCTGCCTGCGGCAGGTGGCCCAGGCCCTGAACCACGCCCTGGCCCGGCCGGGCGACCTGCTGGTGCGCTACGGCGGCGAGGAATTCCTGGCCTTGATGCCGAACACCGCGCCCCCGGGCGCGCCCCGGATGGCCGAGCGCCTGCGTGCCGCGGTGGAAGCCCTGGGCCTGGCCCATCCCGCGGCCCCCACGGGGCGGGTGACCGTCAGCGTGGGCTGGGCCAGCCACACCGCCGAGACCCCGGTCGACTTCGACGCCCTGATCACCCGGGCCGACCAGGCCCTCTACCAGGCCAAGCGGGACGGCCGCAACCGGGTGGCGGGCGCAGCCTGACCGCGGGCCACCGGCCGGCTCAACCCACCATGCGCGCCGGGTCGACCCAGGCGTCGAACTGCTCGGCCGTCACATGGCCGCTGGCCAGCGCCGCCTCGCGCAGCGTCGTGCCCTCGCGGTAGGCCTTCTTGGCGATGGCGGCGGCGCGCTCGTAGCCGATGTGGGGGTTGAGCGCCGTCACCAGCATCAGCGAGCGCGCCAGCAGCTCGCGCATGCGGGCGCGGTCGGGCTCGATGCCGCGGGCGCAATGGGCCTCGAAACTGGTCATGCCGTCGGCCAGCAGGCGCACGCTCTGCAGCAGGTTGTGGATCAGCACCGGCTTGTAGACATTGAGCTCGAAGTTGCCCGAGGCGCCCGCCAGGTTCACCGCCACGTCGTTGCCGAAGACCTGGGCGCAGACCATGGTCAGGGCCTCGCACTGGGTCGGGTTGACCTTGCCGGGCATGATGGAGCTGCCCGGCTCGTTCTCCGGAAGGTGCAGCTCACCCAGACCGGCGCGCGGGCCGGAGGCCAGCCAGCGCACGTCGTTGGCGATCTTGAACAGGCCGGCGGCCAGCGTCTTGAGCGCACCGTGGGCATGGACGATGGCGTCGTGCGCGGCCATTGCCTCGAACTTGTTGGGCGCGTTCACCAGGCCCAGCCCCAGGGTCTTCTCCAGCAGGGCCACCACGCGGGGGGCGAACTCGGGGTGGGCGTTCAGGCCGGTGCCCACCGCGGTGCCGCCCAGCGCCAGCTCGCGCAGATGGGGCAGGGCGGCGCGCAGATGGGCCTCGGCATGGTCCAGCTGCGCCACCCAGCCCGACATCTCCTGGCCCAGGGTCAGCGGGGTGGCGTCCTGCAGGTGGGTGCGGCCGATCTTGACAAGGTCGGCGAACAGGCGCGACTTGGCCCGCAGGGTGTCGCGCAGCCGGCCCAGCGCGGGCAGCAGCTCGGCCTGCAGGGCCTGGCAGGCGGCCAGGTTCATCGCGGTCGGAAAGACGTCGTTGGAGGACTGGCCCAGGTTCACCTCGTCGTTGGGGTGCACCAGACGCCCCATGCCCAGCGGCCCGCCCAGCAGCTGCGAGACCCGGTTGGCCAGCACCTCGTTGACGTTCATGTGGGTCTGGGTGCCGGAGCCCGTCTGCCAGACCACCAGC
>JAYSCA010000257.1:0-4428 GCA_041915165.1 Ideonella sp. | reverse complement strand
GGCTCAGGCCTTCTTCCAAGGCGGTGATGCGGCCGCCCTGCACGGCCACGCCCATATGGGCGCGACCGTCGGGCAGGCGGGCGTTGTGGATCAGCAGGTCCAGCATGGTGGTCTCGGGCAAGGGGGCGGGGCGCTCAGCGCTCGCCCTTGCGGTAGGGTTTCATCAGGGCCTGAGGGTAGCGCGCATGGCGGGCCACCAGCACCAGGGCCAGGATGGACAGGGCGTAGGGCAGCATCAGGTAGACCTGGAAGGGCAGGGCTGCCCCGCCGCTTTGCTGCAGGCGCAGCTGCAGCGCGTCGAAGAAGGCGAACAGCAGCGCGCCCAGCAGGGCCTTGCCCGGCCGCCAGGAGGCGAACACCACCAGCGCCACGCAGATCCAGCCGCGGCCGTTGACCATGTTGAAGAAGAAGGCGTTGAAGGCCGCCAGTGTCAGAAAGGCGCCGGCCACGCCCATCAGAGCCGAGCCGGCCATGATGGCGCCGGTGCGCACCGCCCGCACCGGGATGCCCTGGCCCTCGGCGGCCTGCGGGTTCTCGCCCACCATGCGCACCGCCAGGCCCAGCGGGGTGCGGAACAGCCCCCAGGCGATCAACGGCACCAGCCCCAGGGCCAGCAGGGTCAGCGGGGTCTCCTGGTTCAGCACCGGCACCGGCAGCCAGTCCATCGGCGCGAAGGGGGTGATGGTGGGCGGCGTGCTGACCTTGGGGAAGGCCACGCGGTAGCCGAAATAGCTCAGCGCGGTGGCCAGCAGCGTGATGCCCAGGCCCGCCACATGTTGCGACAAGGCCAGGCCCACGGTCAGCGCGGCCAGCAGCAGGCCGGCCAGCGCGCCCACGGCGGCCGCGGCCAGCACCCCGCCCCACAGCGGGGCCCCGTGGTAGACGGCCAGCCAGCCGGCAAAGGCGCCGGCCACCCAGATGCCCTCCACGCCCAGGTTCAGCACCCCGGCGCGCTCGCACAGCAGCACGCCCAGCGTGCCCAGGATCAGCGGCGTGGCGATGCGCAGCACCGCGACCCAGAACTCCGGCAACACCAGCCAGGACAGCAGATCGTTCATGCCACCCCCTTGGCCGCGGCCGGGTTGCGCACCAGGCGATAACGGGCGGCCAGTGCGGCCACCAGCACCGCCAGCAGCGCGGTGGCGACGATCACGTCGGCCAGGTAGGTGGGCACGCCGATCGCGCGGCTCATGCTGTCGGCGCCCACCAGCACGCCGGCCACGAAGATGCTGGCCACCACCACGCCCAGCGGGTGCAGGCCGGCCAGCATCGCGATGACGATGCCGCTGTAGCCGTAGCCGGGGGACATGTCCAGCGTCAGGTAGCTGGTGCGGCCGGCCACCTCGATGGCGCCGGCCAGCCCGGCCAGCGCGCCCGACAGCAGGGCCACCCACACCACGGTGCGCTGCACCGGCACGCCGGCAAAGGCGGCGGCGCGGGCGTTGGCGCCCACCGCGCGGATCTGGAAGCCCAGCACCGTGCGGCGCATCACCGCCCACAGCGCGCCGGCCAGCACCAGCGCCCACAGCAGGCCGGTGTGCACCCGGGTCTGCGGGATCAGCTTGGCCAGCTCCAGCGCGGGCTGCAGGGCCACGCTCTGCGGCCAGCCCATGGCCAGCGGGTCCTTCATCGGGCCGTCCAGCATGGCGCCGATGAACAGCGCGACGATGAAGTTCAGCAGCAGTGTGGTCACCACCTCGTCCACGCCCAGGCGGGCCTTCAGCAGGGCCGGGCCCAGCAGCAGCAGACCGCCGGCCAGTGCGGCGGCGGCCATCATCAGCGGGAACAGCACATAGGGCGGCAGCGCGAAGCCGGTGCCGTCGTGCAGGCCGCCCACCGCCACCGCGGCCAGCGCGCCCAGGTAGAGCTGGCCCTCGGCGCCGATGTTGAACAAGCGGGCCTGGAAGGCCACCGCGGCGGCCAGGCCGGTCAGCATCAGCGGCACCGCGCGGGTGAGGGTCTCGCTCCAGGCGAAGACGGAGCCAAAGCCGCCCTGCAGCAGCAGGCCCCAGGTGGTGCCCACCGGCGCACCGGCCCAGGCCACCAGGGCGGAGGCGATCAACAGGGTGAAGCCCACCGCCGCCAGCGGCGCGAGCAGCAGCGCGCGGGTGGACGGGGTGGCACGGGGTTCAAGTCGCAACAGGGTCTCCTTGCGGGGCCTCGGCATGGCCCGCCATGGCCAGGCCGATGGTCTCGCGGGTCCAGGCCTCGGCGGGCCGGGCGGGGCCGAGGTGGCCGCTGTGCATCACCGCGATGCGGTCGCCCAGGGTCATCACCTCGTCCAGGTCATCGGACAGCAGCAGCACCGCGGCCCCGGCGTCGCGGGCCGCCAGCAGCTGGGCCTGGATGGCCGCCACCGCGCCCACGTCCAGGCCCCAGGTGGGCTGGTGGGCGACGATCAGTCGCGGCGGCTGGCCATCGGGCGCGCGCAGGGCGCGGCCCAGGATCAGCTTCTGCATGTTGCCGCCCGACAGCGAACGGGCCGGCACATCCAGGCCCCCGCCGCGCACGTCGAATTCCCGCACCAGCCGGTCGGCATGGGCCCGGGCGGCGCCGCGGCGCACCCAGCCCCAGCGCGAGAAGCGGGATTCGCCAAAGCGCTCGGCCACCGCGTTCTCCCACACCGGCAGGTCGCCCACCACGCCGGTGCCGTGCCGGTCTTCCGGGATGCGGGCCACGCCCTGCTGCACCAGCCAGGCCGGTGCGGCGCGCAGCGGCTGGCCGGCCAGGGTGAGCGTGCCGCGGCTGGCGCGGCGGGTGCCGCACAGCAGCTCGGCCAGCGCCACCTGGCCATTGCCGGAGACGCCGGCCACCGCGACGATCTCGCCGGCGCGCAGGTCCAGGTGGATGTCGTGCAGCTGCTCGCGTGGGTGGCCGTCGGTGGCCACGCCGCGCAGCGCGCACACCACCGGGCCGTCCCGGTGCTCGGCCGGGTGGCGTTCGGTGCGGGCCACGGCCTGGCCCACCATCCACTGGGCCAGCGTGGCGGCATCGGTGTCCGCCGCGCGGGCCTGCGCCACCAGCCGGCCGGCGCGCAACACGGCGACCCGGTGCGAGACGCGCAGCACCTCGCCCAGCTTGTGGCTGATGAAGATGATGGCCAGGCCCTGGGCCACCATCTGCCCCAGGGTGTCGAACAGGGCCTCGCTCTCCTGCGGGGTGAGCACCGCGGTGGGCTCGTCCAGGATCAGGATGCGGGCGTCGCGGTAGAGCGCCTTGAGGATCTCGACCCGCTGGCGCTCGCCCACGCTGAGCGTGCCCACCCGCGCCTCGGGCTGCACCGTCAGGCCAAAGCGCTGCGCCACCGCCAGCAGGCGCGCACGCGCGGCCCGGCGGCGGGTGAAGGGCTGCCACAGCGGCTCGGTGCCCAGCATCACGTTGTCCAGCACCGTCAGGTTGTCGGCCAGCGTGGAGTGCTGGTGCACCATGCCGATGCCGGCCGCCAGCGCGGCCCGCGGCTGGCCCGGCGGCAACGGCCGGCCATGTACGGTGATGTGGCCCGCGTCGGCCGTGTAGTGGCCGAACAGGATGGACATCAGCGTGCTCTTGCCGGCGCCGTTCTCGCCCAGCAGGGCCAGCACCTCGCCGGCCCGCAGGTCCAGCGAGATGCCATCGTTGGCGGTCAGCGCGCCGAAGCGCTTGGTGATGCCCGACAGGCGCAGCACCGGCGCGGGGGCCGCGCCGGTCGTCGTGTCGTTGGAAGTCACAGGCTCACAGACTCATTGCGCGCTGGACTTGGGCTGGCTGTCGTCCACCTTGACGCTGAAGCTGCCGGCCAGGATGGCCTTTTCCTTGGCCTTGACCTTGGCGACCACGTCGGCCGGCACCTTTTTCTCGAAGGTGCCCAGCGGGGCCAGCTCCGAGCCCTTGTACTTCATGGTCGAGTAGATGCCGTAGTCCTCGGCGGCGAACTTGCCGGCCTTGACCAGCTTGATCGCGCGGTCGACCGAGGGCTCCATGTTCCACAGCGCCGAGGCCACCACGGTGTCGGGGTACTGGGGCTGGGTGTTGATCACGTTGCCGATGGCCAGCTTGCCCTTTTCCTTGGCGGCGTCGCTGACGCCAAAGCGCTCGGCGTAGAGCACGTCGGCGCCCTTGTCGATCATCGCGAAGGTGGCCTCCTTGGCCTTGGGCGGGTCGAACCAGCTGTTGATGAAGCTGACGGTGAAGCTGACCTTGGGGTTGGTCTCCTTGGCGCCGGCCATGAAGGCGTTCATCAGGCGGTTCACCTCGGGGATGGGGAAGCCGCCGACCATGCCGATCTTGTTGGTCTTGGTCATGGCGCCGGCGATCATGCCGCTCAGGTAGGCCGGCTCCTGGATGAAGTTGTCGAACACCGCGAAGTTGGGCGCCTGCGGCTTGCCCGAGCTGCCCAGCAGGAAGGCGGTCTTGGGGAAGTCCTTGGCCACCTTGCGGGCGGCGGCTTCC
>JAYSCA010000256.1:0-4443 GCA_041915165.1 Ideonella sp. | reverse complement strand
GGCAGCTCATCGCCTTGGGTCAGCTTCTTGCGCTTCTCTTCGAAGGCCAGGTCGAAGCCGTGACGGGTCTGTTCCAGCGCGTTCTTGATCGACTCGAGCTGGTTGGCCAGGGCTTCCTCGGCCGGACGCACGTCGAACCAGTGGTACTTGTCGATGCCCGCCAGGTACTCCTCGGTCAGGGTCGTGCCCTTGGCCAGCTTCTGCGGGCCGCCATTGGCGACGGCTCCGACCAGCAGCTTCTTGATCCGGTCGAAAGCGTCGGCTTCCACGATCCGCAGCTGGTCGTTCAGGTCCAGGCGAAAGCGCTTGAGCTCATCGTCGATGATCTGCTGGGCGCGCTTGTCACGCTGGATGCCTTCACGGGTGAAGACCTGCACGTCGATGACGGTGCCCTGCGTGCCTTGGTCCACGCGCAGCGAGGTGTCCTTCACGTCGGAGGCCTTCTCGCCGAAGATCGCGCGCAGCAGCTTCTCTTCCGGGGTCAGCGTGGTTTCGCCCTTCGGGGTCACCTTGCCGACCAGCACGTCGCCGGGGTTCACTTCCGCGCCGATGTACACGATGCCCGACTCGTCCAGGCGAGCCAGTTGCTGCTCGGACAGGTTCGGGATGTCGCGGGTGATTTCCTCGGAGCCCAGCTTGGTGTCGCGGGCCATGACCACCAGTTCCTCGATGTGGATCGAGGTGTAGCGGTCGTCGGCCACCACGCGTTCGGAGATCAGGATCGAGTCTTCGAAGTTGTAGCCGTTCCAGGGCATGAACGCGATGAGCATGTTCTGCCCCAGCGCCAGTTCGCCCAGATCGGTCGAGCCACCGTCGGCCAGCACGTCACCGGCACCCACCTGGTCGCCCCGTTGGACGATGGCGCGCTGGTGGATGTTGGTGTTCTGGTTGGAACGCTGGTACTTGATCAGGTTGTAGATGTCCACGCCGACTTCACCGGCGACGGTTTCCGCGTCGTTCACGCGGATCACCACCCGGTTGGTGTCGACATAGTCCACCACGCCGCCACGGCGGGCCGTCACCACGGTGCCGGAGTCGACCGCGGCCACGCGCTCGACGCCCGTGCCGACCATCGGCTTCTCGGGGCGCAGCACCGGCACAGCCTGACGCGACATGTTGGCGCCCATCAGCGCGCGGTTCGCATCATCGTGCTCCAGGAAGGGCACCAGCGAGGCCGCCACCGACACGATCTGCGCCGGCGCCACGTCCATGTACTGCACGCGCTCGGGCGACAGCAGCACGGATTCGCCACGCTCACGGGCCGACACCAGCTCGTCGATCAGCTTGCCGTCGGCGTCCAGCGAGGCGTTCGCCTGGGCGATGACGTACTTGCCTTCCTCGATGGCCGACAGGTAGTCGATCTGGTCGGTCACCTTGCCGTCCACCACGCGGCGGTACGGGGTTTCCAGGAAACCGTACTCGTTCAGACGGGCGTACAGGGCCAGCGAATTGATCAGGCCGATGTTCGGGCCTTCAGGCGTTTCAATCGGGCACACGCGGCCGTAGTGGGTCGGGTGCACGTCACGCACTTCGAAGCCGGCGCGCTCGCGGGTCAGACCGCCCGGGCCCAGGGCCGAGACGCGACGCTTGTGCGTGATCTCGGACAGGGGGTTGGTCTGGTCCATGAACTGCGACAGCTGCGACGCACCGAAGAACTCCTTCAGCGCCGCGGAGATCGGCTTGGAGTTGATCAGGTCGTGCGGCATCAGGGCCTCGGTCTCGGCTTGGCCCAGACGCTCCTTGACGGCCTTCTCGATACGCGCCAGGCCCGAGCGGTACTGGTTCTCGGCCAGTTCGCCCACGCAACGCACGCGGCGGTTGCCCAGGTGGTCGATGTCGTCCACCTCGCCACGGCCGTTGCGCAGCTCGACCAGGATCTTGACCACGTCCAGGATGTCCTCGTTGGACAAGGTCATCGCGCCTTCGGCGGCGTCGCGGCCCACACGGGCGTTGAACTTCATCCGGCCCACGCGCGACAGGTCATAGGTGTCGGCGCTGTAGAACAGACGATTGAACAGCGCCTCGACGGCATCCTCGGTCGGCGGCTCGCCAGGGCGCATCATGCGGTAGATCGCGACGCGGGCGGCCAACTGGTCGACGGTCTCGTCCAGCGCCAGGGTCTGGCTGATGTACGCGCCCTGGTCCAGCTCATTGGTGAAGATGCACTGCACGTCCTTGATGCCGGCCGAACGCAGCTTCTTCAGCAGCGTCTCGGTCAGTTCATCGTTGGCCTTGGCAATGATCTCGCCGGTGTCGGGATCGACCATGTTGCGGGCCACCACGCGGCCCACCAGGAAGTCCTCGGGCACCGAGATGAACTGGGTGCCGGTCTGTTCCAGCTGACGCGCGTGGCGGGCCGTGATGCGCTTGTCCTTCTCGACAATGACGTTGCCGTCCTTGTCGGTGATGTCGAAGCGAGCCACTTCGCCCTTCAGACGCTCGGGCACGAACTCCAGCTGGGCACCCGACTCCATCAGGCGGAAGCTGTCGTTCTTGAAGAAGTGCGCCAGGATCTGCTCGGGGTTCAGGCCGATGGCCTTGAGCAGGATCGTGACCGGCATCTTGCGGCGACGGTCAACGCGGAAGTACAGGATGTCCTTCGGGTCGAACTCGAAGTCCAGCCAGGAACCACGGTAGGGGATGATGCGGGCGCTGAACAGCAGCTTGCCCGAGCTGTGGGTCTTGCCCTTGTCGTGTTCGAAGAACACGCCCGGCGAACGGTGCAGCTGGGAGACGATGACGCGTTCGGTGCCGTTGACGATGAACGAGCCGTAGTCGGTCATCAAGGGCACCTCGCCCATGTAGACCTCCTGCTCCTTGATCTCCTTGACCACCTTGGCGGGATGCGCCTCGCGGTCATAGATGATCATCTGCAGCTTCGCACGCACGGCCGCCGCGAAGGTCAGACCCCGCTGCTGGCACTCACGCACGTCGAAGGTCGGCTTGGCGATGTTGTATTCGATGAACTTCATCTCCACGAACCCGTTGTGCGAAACAATCGGGAACGCGGACAGGAAGGCGGCCTGCAGCCCTTCGGGCTTGCGCAGGGTCGGGGGCACGTCCTTCTGCAGGAAGGCGGCATACGAGTCCTGCTGCGTGGTCAGCAGATAGGGGACGTTGAGAACGCTCTCACGCTTGCCGAAGCTCTTGCGGATACGCTTGCGCTCGGTGTAGCTGTAGGGGGTTGCTTGCGCCATTGAACACTCCGTAGCGACGAGGGCGCCCGGCCGTGGCGCGCTCCTCGCAAGGCGACTGGCTTTTGCAGGCACGCGTCCACCATGGAGGGCCTGAAAGCTTGGTGGCTGGCCACTACCAGCCGCTGGCGGACAACCCCGGCGTTGCACCGGAGCCCGACCAAACCTGTTCTTCTGCAGTCGGATCAGAGAACACTTGGAAAACCCCCGATTATCGCTCGGGATTTTCCAACTGCTCTCGAAAGGGTCTCCTCAAGCACAAAAGGCCGGGGGGCCTTGCGGACCCCCAGCCTCTTGAGCGAGAAGCGAATTACTTCAGCTCGGCCTTGGCGCCGGCTTCGGTCAGCTTCTTCACGGCAGCTTCGGCGTCGGCCTTGGCAATGCCTTCCTTCACGACCTTCGGAGCGCCGTCGACCATGTCCTTGGCTTCCTTCAGGCCCAGGCCGGTCAGTTCGCGCACGGCCTTGATGACGGAGACCTTGTTGCCGCCGGCTTCGGTCAGCACGACGTTGAACTCAGTCTTCTCTTCGGCAGCAGCCGCACCACCGGCGGCAGCGCCACCAGCGGCCGGAGCGGCCATGGAGGCGGCGGACACGCCGAACTTCTCTTCGATGGCCTTGACCAGGTCATTCAGTTCCATGACGGTCATGGAATCCAGGGCGGTCAGGAAGGCGTCTTTGTCGAATGCCATTTGATGTACCTATTTCAGTGATTCAGTGAATGGGATGCAGGGGTGCGTGCCAATCAGGCGGCAGCAGCTTCGGCAGGCGCCTCGGCGCCACCCTTTTGTTGGGCCAGCGCGGCCAGCACAGCGGCGGTGCGCTGGACCGGCGACTTCAGCAGACCGGCGATCTGCGACAGCAGAACTTCGCGGCTGGGGATCGACGCCAGGGCCTTGACACCATCGACGTCCAGAGCCTTGCCGGCGTATGCGCCCGCCTTGATGATCAGCTTGTCGTTGCCCTTGGCAAAGTCGGCGATGACTTTGGCGGCGGCGACGGCATCTTCCGAGAAGCCGTAGATCAGCGGACCGGCCATGCTCTCCGAGGCCACCTCGAACGGGGTGCCGGCGACAGCGCGACGGGCCAGGGTGTTCTTCAGCACGTGAAGATACACACCCTTGGCACGCGCATCGACGCGCAGCTTGTTCAGGGCTTCCACGGTGAGGCCACGGTACTCGGCCAGCGCCAGGGTCTGGGACTTGGCGGCTTGCGCTGCCACTTCCTCGATCACGGCCGCCTTTTCGTTG
>JAYSCA010000255.1:0-4450 GCA_041915165.1 Ideonella sp. | reverse complement strand
TCCCGCAGAGCGAGCTGTGGGTCAGCGACCCGACCTGGGACAACCACAAGGCCGTGTTCGACGGCGCCGGGGTGAAGGTGCACACCTACCCCTACTACAACGCCGAAACCGGCGGCCTGCGCTTTGACGAGATGCTGCACACGCTGCGCCAGCTGCCCGCCCACAGCGTGGTGCTGCTGCACGCCTGCTGCCACAACCCCACCGGCGTGGACCTGAGCCCCGAACAGTGGGATGAACTGATCCCGGTGCTGCGCGAGAAGAAGCTGCTCGCCTTCCTGGACCTGGCCTACCAGGGCTTTGGCGATGGCGTGGATGCCGACGCCTACGCGGTGCGCGCGCTGGCGGCCGCCGGCCTGCCCTTCTTCGTCGCCAACAGCTTCTCCAAGAGCCTGAGCGTCTATGGCGAGCGCTGCGGCGCGCTGAGCGTGGTCTGCCCCGACGCCAAGCAGGCCGACGTGGTGCTGGGCCAGCTCAAGGCCACGGTGCGCCGCAACTACTCCAGCCCCCCGCTGCATGCCGCGCAGCTGGTGGCCACCGTGCTGGGCACGCCCGAGCTGCACGCGCAGTGGGTGCAGGAACTGGGCGCGATGCGCGAGCGCATCCGCGCCATGCGCGCCCGGCTGCACGCCATCATCAGCGCCAAGGTGCCGGGCCGCAACTTCGACTACTTCATCACCCAGCGCGGCATGTTCAGCTACACCGGCCTGAACCCGGCCCAGGTGGACCGCCTGCGTGAAGAGTTCGGCGTGTACCTGGTGCGCTCGGGCCGCATGTGCGTGGCCGGTTTGAACTCGCGCAACGTCGAGCGCACCGCCGAGGCGATGGCCGCCGTGCTGGCGGGCTGAACCCGCCCCCTGGGCCGGGGCGCGCCCCCGGCTCAGCCCTGGCCGCCGGTCACCCCGCTGGCCACGCCGGCGGCCTGCGCCAGCGTCTCGGCGCCCAGGGACGCCCGTTCGCCGGGGTGGCCACCCAGGGCCATCGGGATGCACAGAAAGGCCAGCAGCACCACCGGTGCCAGCGTGGCCACCACCACGCCCGTGAACTGACGGACAAAGGTTTCGATCTGGGTCATGTCGCGCTCCTGTCGCTTGAATCCATGCCGCTCATGGTGGGGATCCGATCTGAAGCACGGCTGAACCCGGCGCCCTGTTCTTAAGACGGCCTTCAGTCCCCGTCGCCACCATGCGGACCATCCCGAAACCGGAGGTCCGACATGCCCTTCTCGATCCGCCGCCACGGCCTGGCCGTCTGCGCGGCCGCCCTGTGGGCCGGCCTGAACGCCAGCGCCGCCCTGGCCGCCACCCCCGCCGAGCTGCTGGCCGGCTACAGCGCCGAGGCCGGTGTGCGGGCCGAGCCCGCCCGGGGCCAGGCCTTCTTCACCCAGCGCCACGGCCAGGAATGGGCCTGCGCCAGCTGCCACACCGCCAACCCCACGCAGGCGGGCAAGCATGTCGTCACCGGCAAGAGCATCGCCCCGATGGCACCGGCCGTGAACGCCCAGCGTTTCACCGACCTGGCCAAGACCGAGAAGTGGTTCCGCCGCAATTGCAAGGACGTGGTCGGGCGTGAGTGCCAGGCCAACGAGAAGGCCGACATCCTGGCCTGGCTGATGACGCTCAAGTGAGGGGCACGACGATGAAGAAGCTCACCGCCGCCCTGCTGCTGCCCTGGCTGGTCCTGGCCAGCGCCGGCCTGCACGCCGAGGAAGAGGAAGAAGGCGGCCACAGCCGCCGCGTGCCGGCCCTGCCCAAGTACCAGCAGGAATGCAGCGCCTGCCACGTGGCCTACCCGGCCTTCGGCCTGCCGGCCGCCTCCTGGGCCCGGCTGATGAACCACCTGCCGCAGCACTTTGGCACCGACGCCTCGCTGGACCCGGCCACCACGCGCGAGATCAGCCAATGGCTGCAGGCCAACGCCGCCACCGGCCACCGCGCCCAGGACACCCCGCCCGAGGACCGCATCACCCGCAGCCGCTGGTTCGTGCGTGAACACCACGAGATCAGCTCCGCCACCTGGCAGCGCGCCGCCATCGGCAAGCCGTCCAACTGCGCCGCCTGCCACACCGGCGCGCCGCAGGGCCACTTCAGTGAACACGACGTGCGCATCCCGCGCTGAGGAACCCGCATGACCACCGCGAACCCGAGCGCCAGCGCCGCCGCCGCGCCCACCGCCGAGCAGGAAACCGCCCTCAGCCCCGTGCGGGTCTGGGACTGGCCGGTGCGCGTCTTCCACTGGCTGGCCGTGGCCTGCTTTGCCGGCGCCTGGCTGACCTCTGAAAGCGAGCGCCTGCACCTGGTGCACATCACCTGCGGCTACACGCTGGCCGGCCTGGTGGCCTTCCGGGTCGTCTGGGGCCTGCTGGACACCGGCCCG
The DNA here is from genome assembly GCA_041915165.1 of Ideonella sp. Classification (GTDB taxonomy): domain Bacteria; phylum Pseudomonadota; class Gammaproteobacteria; order Burkholderiales; family Burkholderiaceae_C; genus Ideonella. The sequence continues at coordinate 2,077 of JAYSCA010000255.1, read as the reverse complement.
GCGCGCTTCGCCAACTTCGTGCGCAGCCCGGCCGCGGCCTGGCGCTACCTGCGCTCGCTGCTGAGCGAACGGCCGCTGCACTACACCGGCCACAACCCCGCCGGGGCGCTGGCCATCGTCGCGCTGCTGGGGCTGATCGCCCTGACCGTGGGCCTGGGCTGGGCCACCGAAACCGAGCGCCTGCCCGCCTGGCTGGACGAAGGCCACGAGCTGGCCGCCAACGCGCTGATGGCCCTGGTGGTGGTGCACCTGCTGGGCGTGGCCGTGGGCAGCCTGCGCCACCGCGAAAACCTGCCCCGCGCCATGCTGACCGGCTTCAAGCGCGGCCTGCCGGGCGAAGGCCTCAAGCGCACCCACGCCTGGCTGGGCGTGCTGATCGTGGCCGCCGTGCTGGGCTTCTGGGCCTGGCAGTGGCAAAGTGCCCCCCAGGTCACCCCCGGGCTGGGTGATGGTGCCGCCACCCCCGAAGGCGCCCCGCTGGGGCAAGGGGGTGAAGGCGAACGCGACGATGACGACGACTGACCCCCACGATGCGCATCCTGTTGGCTGAAGACGATCCCCTGCTGGGCGACGGCCTGCGTGCCGGCCTGCGGCAGCAGGGCTTTCAAGTGGACTGGGTGCGCGACGGCCTGGCCGCCGAGCGCGAGCTGCGCTCCGGCGTGTACATCGCCGCGGTGCTGGACCTGGGCCTGCCGCTGCGCGACGGCATGGACGTGCTGGCCCAGGTGCGCGGCGCCGGCATCACCACCCCCGTGCTGGTGCTGACCGCCCGCGACGCCGTGCCCGACCGCATCCGTGGCCTGGACGCCGGTGCCGACGACTACGTCGTCAAGCCCGTGGACCTGATGGAGCTGGGCGCCCGGCTGCGCGCCCTGGTGCGCCGCGCCCACGGCCAGCCGCAGGAGCGGCTGTGCGCGCTGGATGTCGAGCTGGACCCCGCCGGCCGCAGCGTGACGCTGGCCGGCGAGCCAGTGACCCTGTCCGCCCGCGAATTCGACCTGCTGCAGGCCCTGATGCTCAACGCCGGCCGCGTGCTCAGCCGCGAACAGCTGGAACAGCACCTCTACAGCTGGGGCCAGGAAGTGGAAAGCAACGCCGTGGAGGTGCACGTGCACCACCTGCGGCGCAAGCTGCGGCCCGAGCTGATCGTCACCGTGCGCGGCGTGGGCTACATGGTGCCCCGGCCCGAGGGCCTGTCATGACCCTGCGGCGGCCTGGCTCGCTGCAACGCCGGCTGCTGCTGGGGGTCACGGGCGCGGTGGCGGCCCTGTGGCTGGCCACCGCCGTCTTCACCTATTGGGAAGCCCAGCACGAGCTGGACGAACTGCTGGACGCCCACCTGGCGCAGGCTGCCTCGCTGCTGGTGGCCCAGGCCGCGCCGGTGGATGGCGACCGCCGCCACGACGACGCCCACGACGGCCGGCACCCCGACCCCGACGACGGCCTGGTGGACGCGCCCCGCCTGCACCCCTACACCCGCCGGGTGGCCTTCCAGGTCTGGCACGAGGGGCGGCTGGTGATGCGCTCGCCCACCGCGCCCGACACCCCGCTGTCCACCCTGGCCGGCGGCTTTGAGAACCGCACGCTGGCCGACGAAACCTGGCGCCTGTTCGCCACCCATGGGCGCGAGAACGATGTGCAGGTCTATGTGGCCGAGCGCGTCAGCTCGCGCAGCGACATCCTGTGGGGCATGATGCGCGGCCTGCTGGGCCCGCTGCTGCTGGCCCTGCCGCTGATCGCCCTGGCCGTGTGGGGCACGGTGTGGCGCACGCTGCGGCCGCTGGGCCAGCTCAGCCGCGCCCTGGCCGCGCGCCAGCCGGGCGACCTGACCCCCATCACCCTGCCCGAGGCCCCGCCGGCCGAGCTGGAGCCCGCGCTGCGCGAGCTCAACGAGCTGCTGGCCCGCATCGGCACGCTGATCGACGGCGAACGCCGCTTCACCGCCGACGCTGCCCACGAACTGCGCACCCCGATCGCCGCCATCCGCGCCCAGGCCCAGGTGGCCCTGGCCGCCACCGAGGACGACGAGCGCCGCCACGCCCTGCAGGCCACGCTGCAGGGCTGCGACCGCGCCAAC
>JAYSCA010000254.1:0-4468 GCA_041915165.1 Ideonella sp. | reverse complement strand
GCCCATAGACGTCGTTGAGGGCCAGCCGCTTGGCCGACAGCGTGACCGAACGGGCCCGCTGGATCACCATGGCCAACAGCTCGAAGGCGAACTCGGGCTGCTCGGCGATGTAGCGCAGCAGCGTCTCGCGCGTCAGCACCACGCAGACGCTGGGCTCCAACGTCATCACGCTGGCCGAGCGGGTGCCGCCATCCAGACTCATCTCGCCGACGCACTCGCCGGCCCCAAAGCTGCCGTAGGTGATCTCCCGGCCCTGGTCATCGGCGCCAAAAGCGCGCAGCAGCCCATGCAGGATGACGTACAGGGTGTCCCCGTGATCGCCCTCCTGGATGATCAGCGTCCCCTTGGGGTAGCGTCGCAGATCCCCGCGCTCCACCAGCCGCTGGAAATGCGGCGAAAGTCGGAGGACGGCAGGAAAGTCAGCCAGTCCCGGACCGGGAACGCTGGCAAACGATGAGGGCCCTGGTGCAACCATGCCCCATCTTAGCCGGCCCGGCGGTGTCCCCCGCCGTGACCGGGCATGCCGGGGTCAGTTGCGCACGCCGCCCAGCACGCTGAACAGGGCGCCCATGTCCGAGAAGCCCGGCGAACGGACCTCGCCCGACTGGCGCAGCGTGCCCACCAGCGGCGGCAGCACGGCCACCTGATGGATCAGGCTGCGGATGCTGTCCGAGCCGGTCTTGGCCCGGATGTTGGCGATCTGCGTGCGCACCGTGGAGATGGCCACGCCGTGGGCGGCGGCAATGTTGGCAGGGCTGTCGCCGTCGCACAGGGCCACCAGCACCTGCTCTTCGCCCGGCGAGAGCTTGTGCGCCCGGGCAAAGCCCTGCACCGACAGCGCGCCGCAGACCTGGCTCTTGCCCAGCACCAGCAGCGTGGCCGCGGCGGAGGATTCGCCCGGCAGCAGCGGCAGCGGCACGACGGACACGCCAGCTCGCTGCTCGCCATCGCCCAGCGACAGCAGACGGCGCAGGCCGCGACGGCTGGCGCCCTGCAGGGCATCCACCAGCGCGGTTTGATCGCGCAGGTCGCGGGCGCGCAGCTGGCGGCCTTCCAGCATCAGCGGATGCTGGCCTTCCAATTCCATGCGGGCGGCGTGGTTGGCATGCATCACGCTGCCATCCTCGCCAATCATCACGAGGCCGTAGTCGATCTCGTCCAGTGCCAGGGCCATCAGGCGGGCCATCAGGGCCGCACCGGAACGGCGCTCAGGGCCGCGGTAGGAGATGGCCCGCGTCAGCGCCGGCCAGGGGGTGCGCGGCGTGACAGTGCCGACAGACGGGGATGCTTGATTTTGTTCGAACACGGCTGACCTCCTTGATATGAAGCCAGTGCGTCCATCCGCCTGTGGATGTCGATGACTCCAAGGCCTTCAGCTTAGAAGCCGGTCCTGCTAGTCAACCGTTAAGTCTGCACGGTCACTTGTGTGATGAATTCACACTTTGCGCGCCAGCCTGCCTCAAGTCCCCCCTAAATAGGGATTGAAACGGCGTTCTCGGCCAAAAGTGCTCTCCGGGCCGTGGCCCGGGATGAAGACCGTGTCGTCCCCCATCGGCCACAGACGCTCGGTGATGCTGGCGATCAGCGTGTCGTAATCGCCCCCCGGGAAATCCGTGCGGCCGATCGAGCCGGCGAACAACACATCGCCGACAAAGCAGCGCTGAGCCTCGGCATGGTGGAACACCACATGGCCCGGCGTGTGGCCCGGGCAATGGCGCACCACCACCTCGGTGTGGCCCAGCACGACGGTGTCCAGATCGGACAGCCAGCGGGTCGGCATGAAGGGCTCGGCCGGCGGGAAGCGGAACATCCGGCTCTGTTCGGGCAGTTGCTCGATCCAGAACTGGTCGCCCCGGTGGGGGCCGATGATGGGCAGGCCCAGACGCCGCGCCATCTCGCCGGTGCCGCCGGCGTGATCGATGTGGGCATGGGTGAGCCACAACGCGGTGGGCGTGACCCCCAGACGCTGCATTTCGGCGATCAGCCGGTCCACCTCGCCGCCGGGGTCGATCACCGCGGCCTGCAGCGTCTCGTCGCACCAGACGATGGAGCAGTTTTGCTGGAAGGCGGTGACGGGAACGGTGAGGTAGCGCAGCATCGTCGGCAGAGGCAGTTCATCCGGGAAGGACGCTCCTCCCCTCTGCGCGCGATGTTAGTCGGATCGCTGCCCCGCCGCTCAGGCGGTGGCCAGGCGCCCCAGCAGCGTGATCTGGTCGATGCTCTCGTGCATCGCATCCATGTTCTGGGCCATGTCCTTCAGGTTGCTCAGGCAGGCCGAGATGCGGCGCCGTTCGTCGGCGGTGTCGGCACTCATCGTGGCGATCTTCTCGGCCGCGGTGATGCTCTGATGGGCCATTTGCTGAGTGGTGTCCACGGTCTGACCCGCCACCGACCGGATGCGGGCGATGGCATCCACAGCGCCGTTGATGTCCTTGCGCGTGGCCTCGGCCTGGCTCTTGGACGACTGGGCCAGTCGGCGCACCTCGTCGGCCACCACCGAGAAGCCCCGCCCCGCGTCGCCAGCGCGCGCCGCCTCCACCGCGGCATTCAGCGCCAGCAGGTTGGTCTGGTCGGCAATGCGCCCGATGCCGGAGGTGATCTGGCTGATGGCGTTGGAAATGCGCTCCAGCTCGCTCAGCTCCTGCTCCAGGTGGTCCTGGGCCCCCCGGGTGTGCTGGGCCGCATCGCTCAGGGCGCGGATGTTGGTTTCCGCCAGATTCAGCGCCTCCGACTGCAGGTTGGTGGCGTGCTCCAGTTGCGGCAGGGCCTGCAGCAGCGGGTCCATGCTTTGCTGATAGGCGGCCACCCGGCCCATCATGTCGGACTGGATGGTGTGCATGGCCTCCCAGCGGTGCAAGGCGCGCTGGGCATAGTGCGCCGCATAGGCGGCATAGGTGACCGGGAACTGGGCCATCGCGCCCACGTCCCGGTTGAAGAACACCAGCGCCGACAGGGTCTGGTTGATCGGCACCCCCAGGATCTCGCCAAAGCTGGAGAAGCCCGCAGCCGGGATGCGGTCGAAGAAGTGCGCCTGCCCAAGCTGACCGGCATTGCCCACCCGGCGCAGCACGCAGTCGTTGAGCAGCAGCCCCACGGGCTGTGGCTTGCCGGAGATGAAGCGGGCCCAATCGCGCTCGGTGCTCTCGACGAAACCGGTGGCCCGCATCAGGTACAGCCGGTCGCCGAATTCCAGGTCGCAGAAGAAGTTGATGCGGTCGGGCTGGATGCCCGCCACCGAGCGGATGAAATACTCGTCGTCAACCTTCACCGCAAACGTCAGCCCCTGCAGGCGCTCCGCCAGTTGCCCGGGCTGACAGCGCAGGTGCTCGCACAGCACCTCGGTCAGCGGACGGGGCCGGTGGTGGGCATCCAGCACCGACTGGACAGTGCGCGCCACCGGGTCGGCCTCGGCCACCAGCCAGCTGTGTTCGGTGGGTTCGAAGTTCTGGGTCTTGAAGGGCGCAAAAGAAGTGCCACGCGCCATCTCACAGAAGATGACGACGGCCTTGTGCTGCACCACCCCGTCCCGGGTGCCGATGAAGGTGGCCCCCAGGTCCAGCGGCCCACCGGCCGAGCCCCCAATGGCCAGGCAGGGAAAGCGGCGGCTGGCGTACCAGGCCTGCATCAGGAAGCCTTCAGACGCCGAGACCCCATCGCAATAGACCAACGCGAAGTGGCGCTCGGACGACAGCGGCATGCGCACGGTCAGGCGGTCCAACTCTGCGCGGATGGCCGCCACCCGTTGCCGGGCGGTGGTGGTGTCCTTCACATGCAGGTCCACCGTGTGGAGCTCATGCTGCCCGATCAGCGCCTGAGGCAGGTAGAGCCAACTCCCCTGCGAACGGTCCGCTTCGCAGTAGGTGGAGGCCCCCGACGCGCTGCACAGGACACCGGACGAGGACAGGACCAGCACCGTGAGGCCCTGGGAGGCCAGCTGCTGCCAGACTTGGTGGATGCGCGCGAAGTCCTCGCCCGGCGGCACGAAGGCCATCAGGATGCCGCGAGCACCGCGCCGCAGCCCCAGGCTGCTCAAGGAGCGGGGCAGCGCATGACAGTCGAAGACGCCGCGCCGAGGCGACTGGGAGCTGAAGGGGGATCGCAGCATGGAAATTCCACTGGGTCGGAGGGCCGAGAAACGGGAACGCCCCCCGCGCACGCAGGCGCGACGGGAGCAATCAGACATCCCTGACAGCTTACGGAATTTCCTCACGCGCGGGCCGGCGAAGTGAGGCCCAGTTCAGGCCCAAATCTCCCGGCTGCCGACAGCCCGCCCCGGCCTGCGGGTCGGACCCAGACGCACTACCATCGCCCAGGTGATGCCTCAGGAATCCTCTCCCGCCACCGCCCCGGCCCGGCCCGACGAACCGGACGCCCGCTTCGGCCCCCTGCGCACCCACGGGCGGTTCGACTACTTGCCGATCACGGCGCGTGACCGCTACCGTTGGCCCAATGGCGCCCGCCTGGCGGT
>JAYSCA010000253.1:0-4485 GCA_041915165.1 Ideonella sp. | reverse complement strand
GCCTCCCGCGCCAGCGGGATCGCGCGACGCACATGGTCCCGCGAGGCCAGTTCCGGCACCACACCACCATAGGCTTGGTGCATGCGGATCTGGCTGTAGAGCGCCTGTCCCAGCAGCACGGGCACCCCGGTGGGCACGCAGCGCACGATGGCCACGCCGGTTTCGTCACAGGAGGACTCGAATCCCAGGATCACCGCTTCGCGAGGGTTTGTCACAAAAAAATTCCCTTCTGCTTGATCTAGGGCTGTGTCATTGTCACCAAATTTGGTGAGAATCAACAGTCGATGATTCCACGAGGGCATTGCGAATGCCCCGCCATTCCAAGGACGTTGGGACCATGAAGGAATACAAAATCACGGCTTGGCCAGATTTGCCCGCAGAGTTTCGGCGCACGGCTTACCGGCGCATGGTGAGCGAATTGTCGCAGCGCCATGTGTCGGAAGCACATTTGCAGAAATGCACCGGGGCACCGCACGCCGACGTGTTGCGCCTGCTGGGTTACCTGGAAACCTGCGAGCTGCTTGACACCCAGGAAGCGGCCGATGACCAGCCCAAGCGTCGGCGCTTTTCCTGGCCCTTCCACATGTTCGCCAATTCCTGACCCCGCCGAACCGCCCCGCCGTGAACCTCAGTGGTTCTCGCGGGCGTGGTTGATGGAGTATTTGGGAATCTCGATCGTCACGTCCTCGGCCCCCAGAATGGCCTGACAGGACAGACGCGAGGTGAGCGTGAGGCCCCAGGCCTTGTCCAGCAGGTCTTCTTCGATTTCATCGGGTTCCCCCAACGAACGGTACCCTTCCTTCACCACCACATGACAGGTGGTGCAAGCACAGCTCATCTCGCAGGCGTGCTCGATCGCGATGTCGTGATCCAGCAGAGCTTCGCAGAGAGAGGTGCCACTGGGCGCCTGGATTTCGGCCCCCTGGGGGCACAGGCTGGCATGGGGCAGGATTCGGATGATCGGCATATCGGCTCGTCGTCAGACTGGGTTCACAGGGTGTCCAGGCGCCGTCCGGTGAGCGCTGCCTGGATGCCGCGGTTCATGCGGGCGGCCGCAAAGGCCTCGGTCGCCTTGGCCAGCGCCTCGATGGCCTGGGTGATCGCGTCGGGCTGATCGCCAGCCCGCACCGTGTGCAGTTCGGCCATCAGGGCGTCGATCGCGCCCCGCTCCGCCGCCTGCAGCAGGTCGCCATCGGCGGCCAGCGCCGCCTGGGTGGCCAGCAGCATGCGATCGGCCTCCACCTGGGCCTCGCGCAGCGCGCGGGCCTGCATGTCCCCTTCCGCACTGGAAAAGCCCTCACGCAGCATGCGGGCGATGTCGTCATCGGCCAGCCCATAACTGGGCTTGACCTGCACGGCAGCCTCCACCCCGGTGGTCTGCTCCCGTGCCGAGACGCTCAGCAGGCCATCGGCATCGACCTGGAAGCTCACCCGGATGCGGGCCGCCCCGGCCGCCATCGGCGGAATGCCGCGCAGCTCGAAGCGCGCCAGCGAGCGGCAGTCCGACACCAGCTCCCGCTCGCCTTGCACCACATGGATCGCCATCGCGGTCTGGCCATCCTTGAAGGTGGTGAAGTCCTGCGCCTTGGCCACCGGGATGGTGGTGTTGCGCTCAATCACGCGCTCCACCAAGCCGCCCATGGTCTCCAGACCCAGGGACAACGGAATCACGTCCAGCAACAGCAACTCACCGTCGGCCGCATTGCCCGCCAACGCATTGGCCTGGATGGCAGCGCCGAGCGCCACCACCTGGTCCGGGTTCAGATTGGTCAGCGGCGGCCGGCCAAAGAAATCACCCACCGCCTCGCGGACCGCAGGCACCCGGGTGGAGCCGCCCACCATCACCACGCCCTGCACCTCCTCGCGGGTGACGCGCGCATCCCGCAGCGCACGACGGACCGCCTGCAGCGTGCGGTCCACCAAGCCACGGGTCAGCGCATCGAACTGGGCCCGGCTGACCGCCACGCGCCAGTCGCGCCCACCCACCGACGCCTGCAGCTCCACCTGCTCATGGGTGGTCAAGGCTTCCTTGGCGGCGCGCGCAGCCACCAGCAGACTGCGCTTGTCCTGCGGCGTGCGGGGCATCATGCCGGCCTGCGCCGCGGCCCAGTCCGCCAGGGCATGATCGAAGTCGTCCCCCCCGAGCGCGGCATCGCCGCCGGTGGCCACCACCTCGAACACCCCGCGCGACAGACGCAGCAACGAGATGTCAAAGGTGCCGCCGCCCAGGTCATAGACCGCGTAGAGCCCTTCCGAACCGTTGTCCAGGCCGTAGGCCACGGCCGCGGCGGTCGGCTCGTTGATCAGGCGCAGCACGTTCAGCCCCGCCAGCTGCGCGGCATCCTTGGTGGCCTGGCGCTGCGCATCGTCGAAGTAGGCCGGCACGGTGATCACCGCACCGAAGATCTCATCGTCGAAGGTGTCCTCGGCGCGAAAGCGCAGCGTGGCCAGGATCTCGGCCGACACCTCGACCGGCGTCTTCACGCCTTGCCGCGTCTGCACCGCCACCATGCCGGGCTGGTCGACGAAGTGGTAGGGCAACCGCTCATGGCCCACCACGTCCGCCAGCCGACGCCCCATGAAGCGCTTGACCGAGACGACAGTGTTCTCCGGGTCCTCGGCCTGGGCCGCCGCCGCCTCCCAGCCGATCTGGCGCCCCTCCCCTTCCAGGTAGCGCACCACAGACGGCAGCATCACCCGGCCTTGCGCATCCGGCAGACACTCGGCCACGCCGTGACGCATCGAGGCCACCAGGGAATTGGTCGTTCCCAGGTCGATGCCGATCGCGATGCGGCGTTGATGGGGATCCGGCGCCTGGCCGGGCTCGGAGATCTGCAGCAGAGCCATGGGAAAGATTCAGGAGTCCAGTGCCTCCAGCCGACGGTCGATGTCGGCCCGGAAGCGGTTCACGAACATCAGTGCGCGAACTTGTTGCGCCGCCGCAGCGGCATCGTGGGCCTGGTCGAGCAGGCGTTCCAGCTCGGCCAGCATGCGTTGTTCCTCGGCCGCCACCTGGCGGTCCAGGCCTTCGACGGCGGCGACATCGCCCGCTTCGTCGAGCGCCTCGCGCCATTCCATCTGTTGCATCAGGAAGCTGGTGGGCATGGCGGTGTTGCTCTCGGCCCCCACCTCGGCACCCGCCAGTTCGCACAGATAGCCCCCGCGGGCCAGCGGGTCCTTCAGGCGGCGGTAGGCCTCGTTGACCCGCACCGCCCACTGCATGGCCACGCGCTGGGCGGCCGGGCCTTCGGCCGCGAAGCGATCCGGGTGCACCTGGGCCTGCAGGTCCCGCCAGCGCTGATCCAGCGTGGCACGGTCCAGCTGGAACTGCCGGGGCAGACCGAACAGGGTGAAGTCGTCGTCTTGCAGGTTCATACCGAGAGTCGCTTTTCGTAGAACACCGACAAACCGTTGTCCGGATAACCGGCGAACGGTCCCCGACGCGTGTAGCCGCAGCGCTCGTACAGGCGAATCGCTTCGTGCTGGTCGCGTCCGGTCTCCAGCGTTGCAAGGGACAGGCCGGCGGCCAGCAGACGCTGCTCCAGCGTCGTCAGCAAACGCTCGGCGATGCGGTGCCCCCGGGCGGCGGGCTGGACGAACATGCGCTTGATCTCGCCATAGCCCTGCCCCGCGGTGTCCGCCTCACCCGGCATGCGGCGCGTGGCGCCACAGCCCACCAGCTGACCGTTCAGCTCCGCCACCAGAAAGTCGATGTCCGGCGCCAGCAGCGCGGCCACATCCAGGATGTGGTTGTCCTCGGGCGCATACAGCGAACCCAGGTAGGCATCCAGCGCATCCAGCATGGCCACGACCTCGGGACGATCGGCGCGCTCGGAACGAATGACGAGGGCGGCGGAATCAGAAGACATACAAGGCAACAAAAAGGCGCGGTCCCGGGGCACCGCGCCATCGACTCAGGGCCAGTATTGTCGGCCAAATGGGAACGCCCCTGCCGTCAGATGCGGAAGGACTCCCCGCAGCCGCAGCGATCCTTCTCGCGCGGGTTGTGGAACTTGAAGCCCTCGTTCAACCCCTCCCGCACGAAGTCCAGCTCCGTGCCGTCGAGGTAAGGCAGGCTCTTCGGATCCACCAGCACCTTGACGCCGTGGCCCTCGAACACGATGTCCTCCGGGGCCACCTCGTCGGCGTACTCCAGCTTGTAGGCCAAGCCGGAACAACCGGTGGTCTTGACCCCCAGTCGCACCCCCACCCCCTTGCCACGACGGCTCAGGTAGCGGGTGACATGCCGGGCGGCAGCTTCGGTGAGCGTGACAGACATGGCCTCAGTCCACCTTCTCCGGGCTGGTGGCCTTGGCGCGGTAATCGTCGACCGCGGCCTTGATGGCGTCCTCGGCCAGGATCGAGCAGTGGATCTTGACCGGCGGCAGCGCCAGCTCTTCGGCGATCTGGGTGTTCTTGATCTCCAGCGCCTGGTCCAGCGTCTTGCCCTTGACCCATTCGGTCACCAGCGAGCTGGACGCGATG
>JAYSCA010000252.1:0-4490 GCA_041915165.1 Ideonella sp. | reverse complement strand
GCTGTCGCGCCACCTGGGCGATCAGGTGGGCGGCGGCGCCGAAGCCGTAAAGGCCCAGGGTCTGGGCGTCGCCCGCCATGCGCAGCGCGCGCCAGCCGATCAGCCCGGCGCACATCAGCGGCGCGGCATGCACATCGTCCAGCGGCACGTCCTCCAGCGAGAAGCAGTACTGCGCGTTGGCGATGACCTGGGTGGCGAAGCCGCCATCACGCAGATAGCCGGTGAAGACAGGCGTGTCGCAGAGGTTCTCCTGCCCGTGGCCGCAGTAGAAGCAGTGGCCGCAGGTGCCGCCCAGCCAGGGCACGCCCACGCGCTCGCCCAGGCGCAGGCCACTGACGCCGGGGCCCAGCGCCTCCACAGTGCCGACGATCTCGTGGCCGGGCACGATGGGCAGCGGCCCCGGGGGCAGGTCGCCATCGACCACATGCAGGTCGGTGCGGCAGACGGCGCAGGCCCGCACCGCCAGTCGCACCTCGCCCGGGCCGGGCTCCGGCTGTGGACGGTGCTGGGGCACCAGGGGCTGGCCGATCGCCGGCAGGGTCATCGCAAGCATCACGCACTCCACGCGGGGGGATGCGGTGATTGTGCGACGGAGCCGCTCAGCGGGCGTGGCGCTGGCGCAGGTCCTCGGGGGTGTTGACGTTCAGGAAGGCGGCACCGTCGTCGAACGCCACCTCCACGGTGGTGTGGCGGGCCAGCCAGTCGCGCACCCGCCGGCCGCCCTGCTGCAGGTAGAGCGCCAGGTCGTCCTTCAGCCGCACTGGCAGCAGGCAGAACACCGGGTGCAGCTTGGGCGCCCAGTGGCCGGCCTCGTCGGGCGCGGGGGCCACGGCCACCGCCAGGTCTGCACCGGCGGTCTGGACGGCATCGGCCAGCCGGGCCACCACGTTGTCGGGGAAGTCCGGGCAGTCGCAGGGCACGCTGGCCAGCCAGGGCGTGTCGGCATGGGTCAGGCCGGTCAGCAGGCCGGCCAGGGGGCCGGGCTGATCGGGCAGGGTGTCCGGCCAGACCGGCACGCCCAGCGCGCGGTAGGCCGCCAGATGGCGGTTGGCGCTCAGGCCGATCGGGCCCACCTGCGGGCGCAGCCGCGCCAGCGCGCGGGCGGCCAGCGGTTGCTCGTGCAGGGTCAGCAGCCCCTTGTCTTCGCCCCCCATGCGACGGCCCCGCCCACCGGCCAGCACCAGCCCGGTGATGGCTTCGCGGGGGATCGTGCCGTTGGGGGGAGGTGCCACCTCAGGTGTTCTTGGAGATGGTGATGGACGGGAACTTGGACGAGAAGTCCTTGGCCCGCTGCGCCACCTTCACCGCCACCTGGCGGGCGACGGCCTTGTACAGGCCGGCGATCTCGCTGTCCGGCGCGGCCAGCACGGTGGGCTGGCCGGCGTCGGCCTGTTCGCGGATCGAACGGTTGAGCGGCAGCGCGCCCAGGTAGTCGACGCCGTATTCGGCCGCCATCGTCTTGCCGCCGTTGACACCGAAGATGTGTTCGGTGTGGCCGCAGTGGGGGCAGCAGTAGACGGCCATGTTCTCGACGATGCCGAGGATGGGCACGCCCACCTTCTCGAACATCTTCAGGCCCTTCTTGGCGTCCAGCAGGGCGATGTCCTGCGGCGTGGTGACGATCACCGCGCCGGTGATGGGCACGCGCTGACTCAGCGAGAGCTGGATGTCGCCGGTGCCCGGGGGCATGTCGACCAGCAGGTAATCCAGTTCCTTCCAGTTCGTCTGGCGCAGCAGCTGGTCCAGCGCCTGGGTGGCCATGGGGCCGCGCCAGATCATGGCCTCGTCCGGCGCCACCAGGAAACCGATCGAGTTGACCTGCACGCCGTGGTTCTGCAGCGGCTCCATGCTCTGGCCGTCCAGCGTTTCGGGGCGCTGGCCGGACAGGCCCATCATCATGGGTTGGCTGGGGCCGTAGATGTCGGCGTCCAGAATGCCGACCCGGGCGCCTTCGGCCGCCAGGGCCAGGGCCAGGTTGACGGTGGTGGTGCTCTTGCCCACGCCACCCTTGCCGGAGGCCACGGCGATGATGTTCTTCACACCCGGCAGCAGGGCCACGCCGCGCTGCACCTGGTGCGGGATGATCTCGCTGCGGATGTCGATCTCGACCGGGCCGGTGAGGCCGGCCTGGCGCAGGGCGCCGGTCAGTTGCTGGCGCAGGCTGTCGTGCAGGCTGCGGGCCGGGTAGCCCAGCACCAGCTCGAAGCTGACACCTTCGCCACCGAGCTTCAGGTTCTTGATCTGCCGGTTGCTGACGAAGTCCTTGCCCGTCAACGGGTCGATGACGGTCTGCAGGGCTTGGAGGACGGCGGGTTCGGTCAGGGCCATGGCGTCGGGTGCGCAGGTTCGTGAAGTGGACAACAGGCCCACAGTCTAGCGAGGGGGCAACACCCGTGCAGTCCGCGGGGCCGAAGCCCCGGGGCGGGGGGTCAGCGCAGGAACAGGCGGTAGATCGGGTTGTCCGTCTCGTCCACGCAGGGGTAGGCCAGCCCGTCCAGGAAGGCCTTGAAGGCCTTCTTGTCCGACTTGGGCACCTGCATGCCGACCAGAATGCGGCCGTAGTCGGCGCCCTGGTTGCGGTAGTGGAACAGGCTGATGTTCCAGTCCGGGCTCATGGCCGACAGGAAGCGCATCAGCGCGCCCGGCCGTTCCGGGAACTCGAAGCGGTAGATGCGTTCGTCCTCAGCCAGGTCGCTGCGGCCGCCGACCATGTGGCGCACGTGTTCCTTGGCCAGTTCGTCGTGGGTCAGGTTGACGGTGGCAAAGCCCTGGCGCTGGAAGCCGCGGGCGATCTTGTCAGCTTCTTCCGGCTTGTTGATCGAAACGCCGACGAACACGTGGCCATGTTGCGCGTCCGAGATGCGGTAGTTGAACTCGGTGACGCTGCGCGAACCCACCAGCTCGCAGAAGCGGCGGAAGCTGCCGCGCTCCTCGGGCATGGTGACGGCGAACAGGGCCTCGCGCTGCTCACCGTATTCGGCCCGCTCGGCGACGAAGCGCAGCCGGTCGAAGTTCATGTTGGCGCCGCAGGCGATGGCCACGAAGGTCTGGCCCTTGCACTTGTGGGTGGCCACGTACTGCTTGATGCCGGCGATGCCCAGCGCGCCCGCCGGCTCCACGATGCTGCGGGTGTCCTGGAAGATGTCCTTCATCGCCGCGCACAGCGCGTCGGTGTCCACCAGGATGAAGTCGTCCACCAGTTCGCGGGTCAGGCGGAAGGTTTCCTCGCCCACCAGCTTCACGGCGGTGCCGTCCGAGAACAGGCCGACATCGTTGAGCGCGACACGCCGGCCGGCCTTGACCGAGCGGGCCATCGCGTCGGAATCGACCGTCTGCACGCCGATCACCTTGATCTCGGGCCGCACGGCCTTGATGTAGGCCGCGACGCCGGAAATCAGGCCTCCACCACCGATGGCGACGAACACCGCGTCGATCGGGCCCTGGTGCTGGCGCAGGATCTCCATCGCGATGGTGCCCTGGCCGGCGATCACGTCCGGATCGTCGAAGGGGTGGACGAAGGTGAGGCCCTGCTCCTGCTGCAGTTCGACCGAGCGGGCGTAGGCGTCGGAATAGCTCTCGCCCGCCAGCACCACCTCGCCGCCCAGCGCGCTCACGGCGTCGATCTTCAGCTTGGGCGTGGTGGTGGGCATCACGATGACGGCACGGCAGCCCAGGCGCTTGGCGCTCAGGGCCACGCCCTGGGCATGGTTGCCGGCCGAAGCGCAGATCACGCCGCGCTTGAGTTGCTCGGGCGTCAGGTGCGCCATCTTGTTGTAGGCGCCGCGCAGCTTGAAGCTGAAGACCGGCTGCAGGTCTTCGCGCTTGAGCAGCACCTGGTTGCCCAGGCGGCGGCTCAGCGTGCGGGCCGGATCCAGCGGCGATTCGATCGCCACGTCATAGACCTGGGCGGTCAGAATCTTGCGGAGGTAGTCAATGCGGCTGGGCGCCTTGCTGCGGGAGGACGTTGCTTTCTGGGGCGCGCGCGGACTGCGGCGCGCCGGGGTGGCGCCAGCCATGGGAATCTCCTGGGTGCGGTGTGGACAAGGAATGTCGCATCGCCCGGTGTGTGTCCAGGCGGTGCCCAAGGACCGCATGGTAGTCGGCCGGAACCGCCCAGAAAAAAGCCCGGAGCCGCGAAGCTCCGGGCTGAATCCACCAATGGAGGAGGTGGAGGAGACAACCGGGGCATTGATCGGTAAACCATCAATGCGATGGCAATCAGTGTACACCCGGGGGATGTTGCATCGCAATGACGGCTGTGTTTTCCCGGATACAGCTCGCGCGGTTCGTGAGGAATTGCCGGGCTACCGATAATGCTGCTTCTGAGGGACTCGGTGCCGAGTCCCGTTGGTGATCAAGGAACGAGAACGATGGAGTGCACGATCCACTGGGTGCCGGATGCCGGCATGGCGATGATGGCGGTGACCGGCAGCGGCCACACGCTGGTGATGGATGGTGCGCCGGAGGGCGGTGGGCGCAACCTGGCGCCG
>JAYSCA010000251.1:0-4498 GCA_041915165.1 Ideonella sp. | reverse complement strand
ACGACCAGCAGGCGGCTCAGCGCGCTGCTGAGCTCGCCCTGGGCAGCCTGGAATTTCTGGAAGGCCTGCGGGTCGTTGATCAGCGCGGGCGTGGCCTGGATCGAGGTGGCCTTGGCGCGGGCTTCGATCACCTTGGTCAGAGTCTCCTGCTCAAAGTTGGCTTCACCCTTGACGGTGGCCACCAGGTTGGGCACCAGATCGGCGCGGCGCTGGTACTGGTTCAGCACTTCGGACCAATTGGCCTTGACGGCCTCGTCCTGGCGCTGGAACTCGTTGTACCCGCAGCCTGACAGGCTCAGGCTGGCGGCCAGCAGTAGGGCGGCGGCTCCAAGACGGCGGGTGTTCATCGCAACAGTTCTCCTCGGATTCAGGGGCCCCCATGATGGCGGGCAAACGTTTCGGAAAATGGGGGCGGTGCCGGGCGCTTCAAGCGGGCTGCCTGGGATAATTGCACCATGTTCGCACCGCTGCTCAATGACACCTTCCTGCGCGCCTGTCTGCGCCAGCCGACGTCCCACACCCCGGTCTGGCTGATGCGCCAGGCGGGCCGCTATCTGCCGGAGTACTGCGCCACGCGCGCCAAGGCGGGCAGCTTCATGGGCCTGGCCACCAATGTGGACTTTGCCACCGAAGTGACGCTGCAGCCGCTGGAGCGTTTTCCGCTGGATGCGGCCATCCTGTTCTCGGACATCCTGACCGTGCCCGACGCGATGGGCCTGGGCCTGTCCTTCCAGCAGGGTGAAGGGCCGCGTTTTGCCCAGGTGGTGCGCGACGAGGCCGCGGTGAACGCCCTGGCCGTGCCGGACATGGACAAGCTGCGCTATGTCTTTGACGCGGTCACCTCGATCCGCAAGGCCCTGAACGGCCGCGTGCCGCTGATCGGTTTTTCCGGCAGCCCCTGGACCCTGGCCTGCTACATGGTCGAGGGCGGCGGCTCGGACGACTACCGGCAGGTCAAGACCCTGCTCTACAGCCGTCCCGACCTGATGCACCGCATCCTGCAGGTCAACGCCGACGCGGTGGCGCTCTACCTCAACACCCAGATCGAAGCCGGCGCCCAGGCGGTGATGGTCTTCGACAGCTGGGGCGGCGTGCTGGCCGATGGCGACTTCCAGGACTTCTCGCTGGCCTACACCCGGCGCGTGGTGCAGCAACTGCGGCGCGAGAAGGACGGCCAGCGCATCCCGGTCATCGTCTTCACCAAGGGCGGCGGCCTGTGGTTGGACGAGATTGCCGAGGTCGGCGCCGACGTGATCGGCCTGGACTGGACGGTGGACCTGGCCCGCGCCCGCGCGCAGGTCGGGCAGAAGGTGGCCTTGCAGGGCAACCTGGACCCGACCATCCTGTTTGCCCCGCCGCCGGTGGTGCAGGCCCAGGCGGTGCGCTTGCTGGACCGCTTTGGCCGGCCGCAGCGGGCCGATGGCACCTGGGATGGGCATGTCTTCAACCTGGGGCATGGCATCAGCCAGTTCACCCCGCCGGAGCATGTGGCCGCGCTGGTCGAGGCCGTGCATGCCCATTCGCGCACCTTGCGGGCGCCCGCTGCCTGAAAACAGTGCCTCACGGCCTTTGCTCCAGGGCAAACCCGGACGCTTCGCCGCCCCAAATTGGTGGGGTGAGTGCTTGCTCAGTGCTTGACTTATCCCCATCTTCGACGCAGCGAGAGATCAGGATCGGCTTGTTGCGGCGCAGCGTCGAATTTTCTCGGGGCGCTGTCGCAAGTGCCTGTTTTCAAACGGAAATTTTCAGCGTGTTGGCGCGGGGCGGGGTCTGGGCCCACCGGACGGCTCCTGCCCTGTGGGGGCCTTGTTCTGCCGGTTTCTCACAAAGTTATCCACAGAGCGATGAACAAGTGGAAAAGCGCTCTCCAATCATGGATTTAGCGCCGCTTCTTCATCCGAACTGGGCGAACTGCCCGGGCCGGGCGGAGGTCCACCGATGAGCCGGCTGGGCGTGGCCATCGATGCGCCCCAGTACGCGGCCCTGGGCGATGTGCTGCACTACACCACCGAGCAGCCCCATCCAACCGGCTGCCTGCTGCGGGTGCCGCTGGGCCGGCGGGACACGCTGGGTCTGGTCTGGGAACAGGTGCCGGAGGACGCGCCCCTCGATCCGGGCGTGACCCTGCGTCCGGTGGGCGAAGCCCTGGACTGCCTGCCGCCGCTGGGCCCGGTCTGGTGCCGGCTGGTGGCGTTCACCGCGCACTACTACCAGCGCGCCCTCGGCGAGGTGGCGCTGTCGGTGCTGCCGCCCGAGCTGCGCAAGCTGGACAACACCGCGCTGCGCAAACGCTTGGACCGCTTGCGCCGCCAGTGGGGGCTGCCCCTGTCCGAGGGGGATGCGGCCCCGAAGCGCCGGCGCCGCGCCGCCCCGGCGACCGAGCCCGCCGCGGAAGCGCCACGACCCGAGCCGGTGCGGCCGCCGCTCACCGACGACCAGACCCAGGTGCTGGCCGCCATCGACGCCCAGTTCGCGGCCGAGACGCCGACCTGCCAGCTGCTGCATGGCGTCACCGGCAGCGGCAAGACCGAGGTCTACCTGCGCGCCGCCGAGGCCGCGCTGGCCGCCGGCCGGCAGGCCCTGGTGCTGGTGCCGGAGATCAACCTCACACCGCAGCTGGAAGCCCGCTTTGCCGAGCGCTTCCCGGGCCGGCGCCTGGTGTCGCTGCACAGCGGCCTGACTCCGGCGCAGCGCCTTTTGAACTGGCTGGGCGCGCACCTGGGCCATGCCGACCTGGTGCTGGGCACCCGGCTGGCCGTTTTCTGTCCGCTGCCCCGCCTGGGCCTGATCGTGGTCGACGAGGAGCACGACCCCAGCTACAAGCAGCAGGATGGCGCCCGCTACTCGGCGCGTGACCTGGCGGTCTACCGCGGTCATCTGGAAAAGGTGCCCGTGCTGCTGGGCTCGGCCACGCCCTCGCTGGAAAGCTGGCAGCAGGCCCGCACCGGCCGCTACCAGCTGCTGGCCATGCCCAACCGGGTGGGGCAGGGCGAACTGCCCAAGGTGCGGGTGGTGGACATGGCGCAGCAGCCCAAGCCGCCGCAGGGGCGCGAGCCCTCGCCGCTGTGCCCGCCGGTGCTGGCCGCCGTGCAGGAACGGGTCAGCCGCGGCGAGCAGAGCCTGCTGTTCCTGAACCGGCGCGGCTTCGCCCCGGTGCTGCACTGCGCGGCCTGCGGCTGGAAGAGCGGCTGCCCGCACTGCAGCGCCTGGCGCGTCTTCCACAAGGGCGACCGCACGCTGCGCTGCCACCACTGTGGTTTCACCGAGCGGGTGCCCGCCGCCTGTCCGGACTGCGGCAACCAGGACATCGAACCGATGGGCCGCGGCACCGAGCGGCTGGAGGAACAGATGGTGGCCTTGCTGGAGGGCGTGCAGCGCCCGGATGGCAGCCCGGCCCGGGTGGCCCGCATCGACGCCGACACCACCCGCCTGAAGGGCAGCCTGGAGCAGCAGCTGGCGGCCGTGCATGCCGGCGAGGTGGATGTGCTGGTGGGCACGCAGATGATCACCAAGGGTCACGACTTCCGCAACGTCACGTTGGTGGCGGCGGTCAACCCCGACAGCGCGCTCTACGCGGCAGACTTCCGCGCACCGGAACGCTTGTTCTCCTCGCTGATGCAGGCCGCCGGCCGGGCCGGGCGCGACGCCGAAGCCGCCGCGCGCAGCGAGATGTGGATCCAGACCTGGGCGCCGGGCCATGCCCTGTTCGCCGCGCTGCGTCAGCACGACTATGCCGCCTTTGCGGCCAGCCAGCTGGAAGAACGCGAGATGGCCGGCCTGCCTCCGTTCAGCCACCTGGCGCTGCTGCGGGCCGAGGCCCGCGACCCGGCGGTGGCCGAGGCCTTTCTGCGCGCGGCCCGTGAGACGGCCCGCGCCTGGCTGGCTGAGCACGGCGAGCCGCCGGTGATGCTCTACGCCCCGGTGCCGCCGCAGATCGCCAAGGTGGCCGGGCTGGAGCGGCGCCAGATGCTGCTGGAGGCCAGCCAGCGCGGCGCGCTGCAGCGGCTGCTGGCCGACTGGGTGCCGGGCCTGCATGCCCTGCGTGCGGCCCACCGCGGCCTGGCGCGCTGGGCCATCGACGTCGATCCGCTCGCCATCTGAAGCCCCTGGGCCCGTGCCGTCCGGCGGGCTTGTCTATCATCGCCGCCCCAACCTCCGCTGCCCATGTCCTCTTCCGGTCCCGCCACCCTCAACCCCGCCCAGATGGAAGCGGTCAATTACCTCAATGGGCCGTGCCTGGTGCTGGCCGGCGCGGGCTCGGGCAAGACGCGGGTGATCACCCACAAGATCGCCCGCCTGCTGCAGACCGGGCTGGGCCCGAAGCAGATCGCGGCCATCACCTTCACCAACAAGGCCGCGCGCGAAATGCGAGAGCGGGCCCAGTCGCTGGTGGGGCCGCGCGCGGCCAAGGACCTGGCGATCAGCACCTTCCACTCGCTGGGTGTGCGCATGCTGCGCGAGGACGGCACCAAGCTGGGCCTGAAGGAGCAGTTCTCCA
>JAYSCA010000250.1:0-4509 GCA_041915165.1 Ideonella sp. | reverse complement strand
ATTCGGAGACGCGCGGCCGCATCCACTTCTGGGGCTCGCTGATCTTCTTCAACATCACCTTCTTCCCCATGCACTTCCTGGGGCTGGCCGGCATGCCGCGCCGCTATGCGGACTATCCGATGCAGTTCGCCGACTTCAACGAGATCGCCTCCATCGGCGCCTTCGGCTTTGGCTTCATGCAGGTGTATTTCTTCCTGGCCACCGTGTTGCCGATGATGCGCGGCCACGGCCAACCGGCACTGGCCAAGCCTTGGGAAGGGGCTGAGGGCTTGGAGTGGGAGGTGCCGTCGCCGGCGCCGCACCACACCTTCGAAACCCCGCCCAAGCTGGACGAGACCGCCACCCGCGTCGTCGGCTGAGGAGCACGCCATGGCCACACTGTCCACCACCCAGCGCCGCGCCAACCTGCGCCTGGCTTGGACCCTGGCGGCGCTGGCCGTCGGGATCGGCCTGGCCTTCGTGGTCAAGATCGTCTGGCTGAGCGCCTGACATCCCCGGGAGCCGACCATGCCGGTGTCCGTCCCTCTTCGCCGCGACCAGTGGGTGATGTTCGGCAAGCTGCTGGCCATCGCGACGGTGATGTTCGGCTTCGGCTACGCGCTGGTGCCTCTGTATCGCCACATCTGCACGGCGTTGGGCATCAACGTGCTGTCACTGGCCGAGCGTGGCGGTGAGGTGGCGCAGGCCGTGCCGGTCAACACCCAGGTGGACCTGGGGCGCACCGTGACGGTCGAATTCGACGCCAACGTGCAAGGGCTGTGGGCCTTCCGGCCCGAGGTGCATTCGCTGGATGTCCATCCGGGTCAGCTGACCACCGTGATGTACGAGTTCACCAACACCCAGCCCCGCACCCTGGCCGCCCAGGCCATCGCCAACTACGCGCCCCAGGTGGCCGGCCGCTACTTCGAGAAGCTGCAGTGCTTCTGCTTCAACGAGTACACGCTCAAGCCGGGCGAGACCCGCCGCTGGCCGGTGGTCTTTTACCTGGATCCGCATCTGCCGCGCGAGGTGAACACGGTCACGCTGTCCTACACCTTCTTCGAGGTGGGCGGCAAGGTGCGTCCGGCGCCGGAGGGCGGCACATGAACACCCGTTCCGGCGCGTCGTTCTGGCAGACGGTGCGGCTGGTGGCCTGGTCATTCTTCGGCGTGCGCCGTCGCGCCGACCAGGCGCTGGACATCCGCCACACCCGGCCGGTGCATGTGATTGCGGCGGGGTTGATCGGTGCGGCGCTGTTCGTGCTGGCGCTGGTGCTGCTGGTGTCTTGGGTGGTGGGCAGCGAGACGACCCACTGAGATCGCAACGAGGAGACCTGACGATGTCTGCAGTGAACGACTCTCGTGGCGCGCCGCACTACTTCGTGCCGCAGCCCTCGCGCCATCCCGCGCTGGCCGCGCTGGGGCTGTTCCTGGTCGCGCTGGGCGCCAGCCAATGGGTGAACGAGCAGGCCTGGGGCCGCTACGCCGTGCTGGCCGGCCTGCTGGTGGTGTTCAGCGTGCTGTTCCAGTGGTTTGGCGACGCCATCCGCGAGAACGAGACCGGCCAGTACTCCCGGCGCATCGACGCCTCGTTCCGTTGGAGTATGGGCTGGTTCATCTTCTCCGAGGTGATGTTCTTCGCCGCGTTCTTCGCGGCCCTGTTCTGGACCCGGGCCCATGCGGTGCCCAACCTCGGGTCGCCGGACAACCAGCTGCTCTGGCCGGGCTTCGAGGGCGTCTGGCCCAGCGACAAGGCGGGGGCCACGGGGTCACCGGCGGGCACGGTGGCGCCTTTCGAGACCATGGGGCCCTGGCCGATCCCGACACTGAACACCGCGCTGCTGCTGAGCTCGGGCCTGACGATCACGCTGGCCCACCATGCGCTGCTGGGTGACCGGCGCGCCGCCTGCGTGCGCTGGATGTGGCTGACCGTGGCGCTGGGCGTCACCTTTCTGGGCTTTCAGGGCTACGAGTACCTGCATGCCTATCGGGAGCTCAACCTCAAGCTGAGTTCGGGCGTGTACGGCTCCACCTTCTACATGCTCACCGGCTTCCACGGCTTTCACGTGCTGCTGGGCACGCTGATGCTGACGGTCATCACCGGGCGGCTGATGAAGGGGCACTTCAGCCGTGAACGCCACTTCGGCTTCGAAGGCGTGGCCTGGTACTGGC
Source organism: Ideonella sp. (assembly GCA_041915165.1). Lineage (GTDB taxonomy): Bacteria > Pseudomonadota > Gammaproteobacteria > Burkholderiales > Burkholderiaceae_C > Ideonella. The sequence goes on along the minus strand of JAYSCA010000250.1, from coordinate 2,359 downwards.
ACTTCGTCGACGTGGTCTGGCTGGGCCTGTACCTGGTTGTCTACTGGCTGTGAGGCCGTGATGCGCGCCCACCGTGTGCTGCAACCCGGGACCGCGGTGTCGGCGGTGGCCGGCTCAGCGCGCCAGTGGCAGGCCGGTGGGGTGGATCCAACCCAGGCGCCAGGCCAGCAGCACCGCGGCGAACAGGGCGATGGACAGCCCGATGCGCCAAGCCAGGGCGCGGGCCATCTGGCGGCTGCGCTGGGTGTCGTCGTCCGGCCGTGCCCGCAGCATCAGCACGCCGGCCGTGCCCAGGCTGAGCAGGATGGCGAACAGGGTGACGGTGATGAGGATCTTCATGCGCGTCGATCTTGCGCCCAGTCCGCGGCGGGCGCAGGAGGGCTTGCCCGGAGGGACACCCCGGCACGGCGGGGGATGGTGCTGCTCGCGGCCCTGGCCGTGGCCGTGCTCACGGCCCGCCTGGGGCTGTGGCAGCTGCACCGCGGCGAGGACAAGCGGGCGCTGCAGGCCGAGATGACCGAGCGTGCCCAGGCGCCAGTGCTGGCGACGGCGGCCTTGCCACGCACGGCGCTGGCGGCCCAGGGGCAGGGGTACCGTCGGGTGCTGGCGCAGGGGCATTGGCTGCCCGTGGCGCCGGTGTTCCTGGACAACCGGCAGATGGACGGCCAGCCAGGCTTCTTCGTGCTGTCGCCGCTGCAGCTGGACGATGGCGATGTGTTGTTGGTGCAGCGCGGCTGGGTGCCCCGCGATGTGCAGGACCGCAGCCGGCTGCCGGCCTTGCCCTTGCCTGGCGGCGCAGTGGCGGTGCCCGCCCGGGTGGCGCCCTGGCCCTCGGCGCTGACGGCCCTGGGGGTCGACGCGCCCGGGCCGATCCGTCAGAACGTGACTCCGGAAGACTTGGAGGCCCTGTGGCATGTGCGCCTGCTGCCCTATTCGCTGCAGCAGCTCGCGGCCATGCCGGCCTTGACCACTGGCCCCGAGGCCGCTGCAGAGCAGACCCTGCAGCGCCGCTGGCCGCTTCCCGCCCTGGACGTGCGCAAGCACGATCTCTACGCCGTCCAGTGGTTCCTGTTCTCGTTGCTCACCGTGGGGTTGTATGTCTGGTTCCAGCTCATTCGCCCGCGCCTCGCACGGCCCATCGCCTGAGCCGCTGACGCTCACCGTGCATGGCCTGCCCGGCAACGCGCCGGGGGTCCGCTCGCGTTGGAGCGGGCGCTTCACGCTGCTGCTGGTCGTGCTGGCCTGTGCAGCCCCGGTGGTGGCGTCCTACTTCACCTATTACGTGCTGCGGCCCCCGGGGCGCAGCAACTACGCCGAGCTGATCCAGCCCTCGCGCGGCCTGCCGGCCGACCTGCCCCTGCAAACCCTGGACGGCCGCAGCGTGACGCCCGCGGCGCTCAAGCGGCAGTGGCTGCTGACGGTGGTGGTCGGGGGCGCCTGCGACGCGGCTTGCGAGCGCATGCTGTTCGAGCAGCGCCAGCTGCGCGAGATGCTGGGCCGCGAACGCGACCGGGTGGACAACCTGTGGCTGGTGCCTGACGACGCCGCCGTGCGGCCCGAGGTGCTGCAGGCGCTGACCCCGGGCACCTGGGTGCTGCGCGTGCCGCCCCAGGCCTTGGCGCGGTGGCTGCAGCCCGCACCCGGCCATGCGCTGAGCGAGCACCTGTACGTGGTGGACCCGATGGGGGAGTGGATGATGCGCACCCCGCCCCAGCCGGAGCCCAAGCGCTTTCACAAGGACCTGGAGCGGCTCCTGAGGGCCTCGGCCTTCTGGGACCGTCCGGGGCGGGAGGTGGGGCCATGATGAACGCGACGCCCGTGGACTGGAGCCCGGCCCTGGCCCTGCTGGCCGGTTCGGGCAGCGTGACGCTGCTGATCCTGCTGGGCCTGGCCTGGCGCTGGCGAGGGGCCAGCCGCCGTCAGCGTCTGGCCGCGCTCACCACGCTGGCCCTGTTTCTGACGGTGGACCTGATCGCCTTCGGCGCCTTCACCCGCCTGACCGATTCCGGCCTGGGCTGCCCCGATTGGCCAGGCTGCTACGGTGAGGCCAGCCCGTTGGCGGCCCGTGACGCCATTCACGCGGCCCAGCAGGCCCTGCCCAGCGGCCCGGTCACCTGGTCCAAGGCCTGGGTGGAGATGACCCACCGCTACCTGGCCATGGTGCTGGGCGGCCTGATCCTGACGCTGGCGGTGGCCAGCCTGCGCTGGCGGCGTGAGCTGCCGCACTGCTGGCTGTGGCCGCTGCTCACCCTGGGTTGGGTCATCGTGCAGGGCCTGTTCGGCCGCTACACCGTCACCTGGAAGCTCTATCCGGCCATCGTCACCATGCACCTGCTCGGAGCGCAGCTGCTGCTGGCCC
>JAYSCA010000249.1:0-4513 GCA_041915165.1 Ideonella sp. | reverse complement strand
TCCTCCTTGGCCGCCGCCGCCACATCGTCGATCCGCAAGGTCCCATCGACGACGGAGTATTCGGTGTGCAGGCGCAGGTGGACAAAGCTCATTGACGGGATTGTACGAAGCGGTCCGAACCCCACGAGCTAGGGGGAGAGCTGTCACGGCGCCGTCACGGGGGCTGGAAAGACTGGCGGCGCATCCGCATTCGACCCGACCCCGAGGAGTCCCCATGTTTGTCCGTACCCTGGGTGCGGTGGCGCTGGCCTGCGCCGCCGCCCTGGCCCCTGCCCACGCCACCGTCACGCTGATCGCCCGCGGCACGCTCGACCTGTCGCAAGACCTGAGCGGCCTGACCAACACACTGGAGAACGGCCAGTCGGCCAACCTCTTCGGCGGCATCGGCTCGGGCCTGGCCTGGGCGGGCGGCACCACCTTCCTGGCGCTGGGCGACCGTGGCCCGAACGCGGTGGCCTGGAACAGCACCGTGGACGACACGACCAGCTGGATCCCGCGCTTTCACACGCTGGACCTGAGCCTGCAACCGGCCGTGGGCGGCTCCCTGCCCTACACGCTGCAAGCCACGCTGAAAGCCACCACGCTGCTGTGGAGCGACAGCGCCCTGACCTATGGCCCGGCCACGCCGCTGGGCCCGGTGAGCACCCGGCATTACTTCTCGGGCCGCTCGGACAACTTCGCGGCCGGCACGAACTCGCTGGACCCCAGCTTCGCCCGCCTGGACCCGGAAGGCATCCGTGTCTCGCGCAACGGCAAGAACGTCTTCATCACCGATGAATACGGCCCCTACGTCTACGAGTTCAACCGCACCTCGGGCCAGCGCACCCAGGTCTACAGCCTGCCGGCCGCCACCTTCGGGGTGAGCCACCTGTCCTCCACGGGCAGCGCCGAGATCAGCGGCAACACCAGCGGCCGGGTCGCCAACAAGGGCATGGAAGGTCTGGCCATCACGCCCGAAGGCAAGCACCTGGTGGGCTTCATGCAAAGCCCGCTGATCCAGGACGGCGGCGACGGCGGCCGGGCCAACCGCATCGTCTGGATCGATGTGTCCAGCGGCAAGGTCAAGCAGTACGCCTACGACAACTACATTCCGGCCAAGAGCAAGGCCTACAACAGCAGCGAGATCCTGGCCCTGAACAGCAAGGCCTTCCTGGTGCTGGAGCGTGACGGCAAGGGCCTGGGCGATGGCAGCAGCGCCTCGGTCAAGCAGCTGTGGAAGGTGGACCTGACCAGCGCCCAGGACGTCAGCACGCTGTCGGGTCAGGACGCCCTGCTGGCCAAGGCCCCGGCCAAGTCGCTGTTCCTGGACATCCGCGCCACGCTGAATGCCGCCGGCGTCACCGACGATCAGATCCCCGCCAAGCTGGAGGGCATCGCCTTCGGCCAGGACGTGGTCATCGACGGCAAGACCAAGCACACGCTCTACGTGGCCAACGACAACGACTTCCTGCCGACCGTCAACGGCCTGGCCAACCCGAACCAGTTCTTCGTCTTCGCCTTCGACGCCGACGACCTGGGGGGCACCGCCTTCGTGCCCCAGCACTTCGGGCCGCTCAAGCCCTGAGCATCAGCTGCAGCATCAGCTCCACCCTCGCCTTGGCGGGGGTGAGCACACCGGCCGACGGCAAGGCCCCTTCGGGCTGACCCACCACGCCGCCGGCCCAGCAGCGGCTGGCCCGCCACACGGCCACGCCCTGGGCCTGGGCTGCACGCAAGGCCGTCTCCAGGGCCACATGCAGGGTGCCGTTGCCGGTGCCTTCGGCCACCAGCCCGCGGCTGCCCAGTGCCACCAGCGCCGGCACCAGCGCCCCGTCGCAACCGGCATGGCTGGCCACGATATCCACCCGCGGCCATTGCGCCACCGGCCGCTGCACGGCCCGCTGCAACGCGGCCGCCTCACCCGGGTCGGCCTGCGGCCAGGCGCGCAGCACCCGCACCTGCCCCTCCTGCACCAGCGCCAGCGGGCCCGCCTCGTCGGTCCCGAAGGCATCGACCCGGTAGCCGTGCACCTTGCGCACATCCTCCGGCCCCAGCACGCGCCCGGCCAGCACGCACAGCACGCCCTGGACGCCCGGCGTGGCGGCCACGGTGACGGCATCCAGCAGGTTTTGAGGACCGTCGGGCATCAGGGCCGAGGCCGGCCGCATCGCCGCCGTCAGCACCACCGGCTTGGTGGGCGCCAGCACCCGGTGCAGGAACCAGGCGGTCTCCTCCAGCGTGTCGGTGCCGTGCGTGACCACCACGGCCTGCACGTCCTGACGCGCCAGCGCTTCGGCCACCGCGGCGGCCAGCTGCTGCCACAGCGCATGGCTCATGTCCTTGCTGTCCACCTGGGCCAGCTGACGGGCTTCCAGCGCATGGGCCGCCAGCGCCGGCACCGCGGCCACCAGCTGGGCCACGCCCAGCTGGCCGGCCTGGTAGCCCACGTTGTCGGCGGCGGCCGCCGCCGTGCCGGCGATGGTGCCGCCAGTGCCCAAGATCAGGATATGGCCCGTGGAATTGCTTGGCATTTCGAAAAGGTCTGGATAAAAATACAGATACTGGATACAAACTCAGCCCTGCTGCCCGTGGGGCCACCACCCATGATGGAAAGCCCCAAGCTCACCGCCCGCCAGCAGCAGATTCTGGATCTGGTGCAGAGCACGATCGAGCGCACCGGCGCGCCCCCCACCCGGGCCGAGATCGCCGCCGAGCTGGGCTTCAAGTCGCCCAACGCGGCCGAGGAGCACCTGCAGGCCCTGGCCCGCAAGGGGGTCATCGAACTGGTGGGCGGCACCTCGCGCGGCATCCGGCTGCAGACACAGACTTTACGCGCCCTCAACGAGGCCCGGGGCAAGCAGTACGCCCTGCCGCTGCCCAGCCTGTCGCAGCTGACACTGCCGCTGGTGGGCCGGGTGGCCGCCGGGCACCCGATCCTGGCCCAGGAGCACATCGACCAGACCTATGTGCTGGAGGCCAGCCTGTTTCCACGTCGCCCGGACTATCTGCTCAAGGTGAAGGGCATGAGCATGCGCGACGCCGGCATCGTCGATGGCGACCTGCTGGCGGTGCAGAAGACGCCCGAGGCCCGCAATGGCCAGATCGTCGTCGCGCGGCTGCACGACGAGGTCACCGTCAAGCGCTTCCAGCGCACCCGAGGTGGCATCGAGCTGCTGCCGGAGAACCCCGACTTCCAGCCCATCCATGTCGGCCCCGGGGACGACGACTTCCACATCGAGGGCGTGGCTGTCGGGCTGGTGCGGCAGAACATGCTGATCTAAGGGGCCCAAAGGGCGCGCTTCAGGCCGGGGTCAGCCGATCCCGCCGCGCCAGCGCGGGAAAGCCGCGCCACCACAGGGCCACCACCAGCAGCGTGCCCACGCCGCCCGCCACCACGGCCGGCACCGGGCCCAGCCAGGCCGCCAGCGCCCCGGACTCGAATTCGCCCAGCTGGTTGCTGGCGCCAATGAACACCGAGTTGACGGCCGAGACCCGGCCCCGCATGTCGTCCGGGGTCTCCAGCTGCACCAGGGTTTGCCGGATCACCACGCTGACCATGTCGGCCGCCCCGGTCACCGCCAAGGCGACAAAGGCCGGCCACAGGCTGCGCGAGAAGCCGAAGGCGATGGTGGCCAGGCCGAACAGCGCCACCGAACCCAGCAGCCAGACGCCCGCCCGGTGCTGCAGCGGCCGACGGGCCAGCCACACCCCCACCACCACCGCCCCCAGCGCCGGCGCCGAACGCAGCAGGCCCAGCGCCTCGGGGCCGCTGTGCAGGATGTCACGCGCGTAGATGGGCAGCAAGGCGGTGGCGCCGCCCAGCAGCACCGCAAACAGATCCAGCGAGATGGCGCCCAGCACCACCGGCTGGGCGCGGATGTAGCGGATGCCGGCCGTCAACTCGCGCCAGCCCGGCGAGGGTGGACGGGCGACCATCGGCCGGGGTCGGATGCCCAGCACCGCCAGGATGGCGCCCCCCAGCAACAGCCAGGACGTGGCGTACACCGCCGCCGCGCCCCAGAATTCGGCCGCCAGCGGCCACCCGGCCAGGGCCCGCGCCAGGGTCGGCCCGCTGCCATACAGCACGCCCCCCAAGGCCGGTGCCAGCACGACGGCCGCCTGCATCGCCGAACTGTTGGTGGCCACGGCCCGAGCCAGCAGAGGCGGCGGCACCAGCGTGGGCGTGAGCGCCTGCAGCGCCGGCATCTGGACTGCGCGGGCCATGCCCAGCAGCACCGACAGCGCCAGGATCAGCCCGGCACTGACCGTCGCCTCCAGGCTGGCCAGCGCCAGGACCACCGCCACCCCGCTCTGCAGCGACAGGCTCAGCGCCAACAGGCGACGCCGATCATGCCGATCCACCAGGTGACCCGCCGGCAGCGTGAACAGCAGCGCCGGCAGAAACTGCACCAAGCCGACCAAGCCCAGTTGCCAGGCGCTGCGGGTCAGGTCGTACATCTGCCAGCCCAGCGCCACCATCAGCATCTGGTTGGCGGAGGTCCCCGCGATGCGGGCGGTCAGAAGATGCAGGTAG
>JAYSCA010000248.1:0-4520 GCA_041915165.1 Ideonella sp. | reverse complement strand
TGCTCCACCGCCGCGCGCCGGGCCAGGTAACGCCGCATCGCGCGGATGGCGTAATGCCCGCCCAGCCCGGTGAGCAGGATGCCCACGCCATAGCGCACATAGCCGCCATAGCTGGGCAGGTAGGGCACCAGTTCGAAGAAGAAGGCGTAGGCCGCGAACAGCACGAAGCCGCGCAGCAACGGCCAGTGGTCGCTCTTGCGCTGGCGCGCCACCATCCAGCCGGCCACCAGCAGCAGCGGCAGGGTCAGCGCCAGGCGCAGGCCGAAGACGCGCAGCTCCTGCAGGAACTGGGCACGCTCGTAGGCGCCCTGGGCCTGGTTCAGCAGCGTGTCCAGCCGGCGCTGGTGGCTGGCCTGGGCTTGGGTGGCGTCCAGGCGGTCCTGGGCCAGCTGCTCCAGCGCGCGCTGGGCCTGGCGTTCGGCCTGCTTGAGGCCGTCCAGCTCGACAGTGCGGCGCTGCAGCTCGGCATTGCTGGTCGTGTCACCGCTGGCGACCCGGTTGGCCAGCCAGTTGGCTTGGGCGCTGCGGGCGGCCTGGTAGGCCTGGCTGGCCGTGGTCTGCTTCAGGCGGGCCTGGTCGGTCTGGTCCTCCAGGCCGCGCAGATGTTCGCCCAGGTCGCGCAGCTGGCTGCGCTCGGCCTGCAGCGCGTTCGCGTCGGCAAACTGCTCCAGCGTCAGGCTGTGCTCGACTTTGGGCAGATCGCCGATCAGCTGTCCGCCCAGCCCGGTCAGGAAGCTGGCGAACAGCAGGGAGACGATCCACATCAGCAGGCCAAAGGCCTTTTCGGGAACGCGCAGGCTTTTGAACATCGACGGCAGCGGACGGGGCCGGCCGTCCGGTCAATCAGAATTTGGCGTAGGCCGGCGGCAGCGGCCGCGGGATGGCACGGGAATGGCCTTCGCGGTCGATGGCAACGTAGGTCAGGGTGGCTTCCGTCACCTTCACGACCTGCAGGTCTTCCGGCGCGCGTTCAGCGTACACCTCCACCGTCACCGTCATCGAGGAGCGGCCCACGTGGGTGATCGTCGCATAAAAGCTCAGCAGGTCGCCGATCGACACCGGCTGCTTGAAGATGAATTCCTTCACCGCCACCGTGGCCACGCGGCCCTTGGCCAGGCGGGCGGTCAGCACGGAACCGGCCAAGTCGACCTGCGCCATGATCCAGCCGCCGAAAATGTCGCCGTTGTTGTTCGAATCGGCCGGCATCGGCATCACGCGCATCACCAGCTCGCGGTCGGTGGGCAGTTCGGTGCGCAGTTCGTCGGGCACACTGGCCGGGGACGCTGGGATGTTCATTTCAGGGTTCCTGTGTATTGTTCTAAATCAGAAACTGTGATTGTTCCACGATGCGTCGAAGCTTGCCTGTGACCGAAGCCGCGGTCACACCCCGTCAGCATGGGGATTGGGCCATCCTGCGGCAGCTGGCGCCGTATTTCTGGCAGTACCGCACCCGGGTGGTGCTGGCGCTGGCCTGCCTGGTGGCGGCCAAGGTGGCCAACCTGGGCGTGCCGCTGCTGCTCAAGCACCTGGTGGACGCGATGAACCTGCCCGCCGGCGACCCGCGGGCGCTGCTGGTGGTGCCGGCCGGGTTGCTGCTGGGTTATGCGGCGCTGCGGCTGTCGGCCTCGCTGTTCACCGAGCTGCGTGAGCTGGTCTTTGCCAAGGCCACACACGGCGCCTCGCGCCAGATCGCGCTGCAGGTCTTCCGCCACATGCACGCGCTGTCGCTGCGCTTTCACCTGGAGCGCCAGACCGGCGGCATGACGCGCGACATCGAGCGCGGCACCCGCGCCCTGCAGTCGCTCATCTCGTACTCGCTCTACACCATCCTGCCGACGCTGGTGGAGCTGAGCCTGGCGCTGGTGCTGCTGGGCAGCCAGTTCGACCTGGGCTTTGTCTGGATCACGCTGGCGGCGCTGGTCGCCTACGGCGTCTTCACCATCAGCCTGACCGAGTGGCGCACCCAGTTCCGCCGCAAGATGAACGAGCTGGACTCCAAGGCCCACCAGCGCGCCATCGACGCGCTGCTGAACTACGAGACGGTCAAGTACTTCAACAACGAGGACTTCGAGGCCCGCCGCTACGACGAGGGGCTGGACGCCTACCGCCGCGCCCAGATCACCTCGCAGACCACGCTGTCGGTGCTCAACGTCGGCCAGCAGGCCATCATCGCCGTCTCGCTGCTGGCCATGCTGTGGCGGGCCACCGCGGGTGTGGTGGGCGGGCACCTGACGCTGGGCGACCTGGTGCTGATCAACACCCTGCTGATCCAGCTCTACATCCCGCTGAACTTCCTGGGCGTGCTCTACCGCGAGGTCAAGCAGAGCCTGACCGACCTGGACAAGATGTTCACCCTGATGGCCCGCGAGCGCGAGGTGGCCGACGCCCCCGACGCCCGGCCGCTGCAGTTGCAGGGCGCCGCCGTGCGCTTCGAGGCGGTGGACTTCGCCTACGACCCGGCGCGGCCGATCCTGAAGGGCCTGTCCTTCGACATCCCGGCCGGCCAGACGGTGGCGGTGGTGGGCGCCAGCGGCGCCGGCAAGAGCACGCTGGCGCGGCTGCTCTACCGCTTCTACGACGTGCAGGGCGGGCGCATCACCATCGACGGGCAGGACATCCGGGCGGTGACGCAGGACAGCCTGCGCCGGGCCATCGGCATCGTGCCGCAGGACACAGTGCTGTTCAACGACACCATCGCCTACAACATCGCCTACGGCCGGCCCGGCGCCACGCCGGCCGAGATCGAGGCGGTGGCCCGCGCCGCCCGCATCCACGACTTCATCGTCGCCCAGCCCAAGGGCTACGACACCATGGTGGGCGAGCGCGGCCTGAAGCTCTCCGGCGGTGAGAAGCAGCGCGTGGCCATCGCCCGCACGCTGTTGAAGAACCCGCCCATCCTGGTCTTTGACGAGGCCACCTCGGCGCTGGATTCGGCCAACGAGCGCGCCATCCAGGCCGAGCTGGCCAGCGCCGCCCGCGGCCGCACCACGCTGGTCATCGCCCACCGCCTGTCCACCGTGGTGGACGCGCACGAGATCCTGGTGATGGAAGCTGGCCAGGTCGTCGAGCGCGGCACCCACGCCGCGCTGCTGGCGCGCGCTGGCGCCTATGCCCGCATGTGGGCCCTGCAGCACAGTGCCGCGCGTAGCCCGGCCCCCCAGAAGGACGAGCATGGACACCAAGTGGCTTGAGGACTTCATCAGCCTGGCCGAGACGCGCAGCTTCTCGCGCTCGGCCCAGCTGCGGCATGTGACCCAGCCGGCCTTCTCGCGCCGCATCCAGGCGCTGGAGGCCTGGGCCGGCATCGACCTGGTGGACCGCTCCAGCTACCCCACGCGGCTCACCCCGGCGGGCGAGACCTTCCACGCCCAGGCGCTGGAGATGCTGGGCGCGCTGCAGGCCACCCGCAACATGATGCGCAGCCACCAGGTGGCCGGGCAGGACATGATCGAGTTCGCCGCGCCGCACACGCTGGCCTTCACCTTCTTCCCGCACTGGCTGATGGAGTTGAAGCAGCACTTCCGCGGCCTGAAGAGCCGGCTGATCGCGCTCAACGTGCACGACGCCGCGCTGCGCCTGGCCGAAGGCAGCTGCGACCTGCTGATCGCCTACCACCACGCCACCCAGCCGCTGCAGCTCAGCGCCGACCGCTACGACATGCTCTGCCTGGGCTACGAAACCCTGGCCCCGTTCGCCAAGGCCGGGCCGGACGGCGAGCCGCTGTTCCGCCTGCCTGGCACGCCGCGCCAGCCGGTGCCGTTCCTCAGCTACGCCTCCGGCGCCTACCTGGCCCGGCTGGTGGAGCAGGTGCTCAAGCGCGCCTCGCAGCCAGCCCACCTGGACCCGATCTACGAGACCGACATGGCCGAAGGCCTGAAGGCGATGGCGCTGGAAGGCCACGGCCTGGCCTTTCTGCCGGTCAGCTCGGTGCGCAAGGAACTGCGCGCCCGCCGCCTGGTGCCGGCCGGCACGCCCGATGACGAGCTGACCATGGAAGTGCGCATCTACCGCGAACGGCCCGGCGGCAGCCGCCACGCCAAGCCGGTGGCGCAAGAGGTCTGGGACTTCCTGCAGGCCCGGGCGAACGATGCTGGCTGAGGAACAGGGCGCGGCCGGGGGCCGGTCGTCCGTGGCCCAGCGCTGGCGTCAGCGCCGCTCGCTGCTGGTGGGGCTGGCCGCGCTGGCGGTGATGCTGCTGGCTGGCTGGGCCGGCTTCACCGTCAGCGTGCAGCGGGGCACCGAGCAGCTGCGAACCGAGTCCAACCACCAGCTGGACCTGTTCGCCGCCGCAGTGCAGGGCATGGTGCTGCGGCTGGAGCCGCTGCCCGCCACCATCCAGCTCAGCACCGAGGTGCAGGCCCTGCTGCGCCAGCCGGCCAGCCCCGTGCGCGCGCAGGCCGCCAGCAGCTACCTGCGCCGGCTCAACGCCCACCTGGGCAGCGCGCTGCTGTTCGTGCAGGACCAGCGCGGCATCGTGCTGGCCGCCAGCGACCCGGCCCTGGTGGGTGACGACCTCTCTT
>JAYSCA010000247.1:0-4528 GCA_041915165.1 Ideonella sp. | reverse complement strand
GATGTGCAGGTCTATGGCGAGCCCGGCGCCGACCGAGCGGCCCAGCGGGCGCTGGACCGGCCGGGCCAGGTACTGCTGGTGTCCTACGCCCTGCTGCAGCCGGAGGCCGAGGCCTTTGCCGCCCGGCCCTGGGCCACGCTGGTGCTGGACGAGGCGCAGGCGATCAAGAACGCCGCGGCCAAGCGCACCCAGGCCGTGTTCGGCCTGCAGGCCGGGTTCCGGCTGGCGCTGTCGGGCACGCCGATCGAGAACCGGCTGGGCGAGCTGTGGTCGGTGATGCAGGCCTGCAACCCCGGGCTGCTGGGCACGCAGGCCCGCTTCAACGAGCGCTTTGCTGGCCCGATCGAACGCCAGCGCGACAAGACCGCGCGCCGCCAGCTCAGCCGCTTGATCGCTCCCTTCATCCTGCGCCGCACCAAGGCCCAGGTGCTGGACGATCTGCCACCGCGCACCGAGCTGGTCCTGAAGGTCCAGCCCGATGCGGCCGAGCAGGCCCACTACGAGGCCCTGCGGCGCGACGCGCTGGTGGCGGCCGAGCGCAGCCTGTCGGGCGATGCGCCGGGCCAGGCCCAGTTCAACATCCTGGCCGGGCTGACCCGGCTGCGCCGCGCGGCCTGTGACCCGCGCCTGGTCACGCCTTCACTGAGTCTGGTGGGGGCCAAGGTGCAGGCCTTTGGCGAGCTGGCCGCCGAGCTGGTGGCCAATGGCCACAAGGCGCTGGTGTTCAGCCAGTTCGTCGATTTTCTGACCCTGTTGAAGGGGCCGCTCGACGCGGCCGGCATCGCCTACCAGTACCTGGACGGCAGCACCCCGGCCGCCGAGCGCATGCAGCGGGTGGATGCCTTCCAGGCCGGGCAGGGGGATCTGTTCCTGATCAGCCTGAAGGCTGGCGGCTTCGGCCTGAACCTGACCGTGGCGGACTACGTGGTGATCGCCGACCCCTGGTGGAACCCGGCCGTGGAAGACCAGGCGACCGGTCGCGCTCACCGCATCGGCCAGCAGCGGCCGGTGACGGTCTACCGGCTGGTCTGTGAAGGCACGCTGGAAGAAAAGATCCTCACCCTGCACCGCGACAAGCGGGAGCTGGCTGAAATGCTGCTGGCCGGGGAGGAAGGCAGCGCCATGCCTTCTTGCGATGAACTGGTGGCGCTGATGCGCGAAGAGGCGTTGCCGGAGTGAGGTGCGCCGGCCACGTCGCAAGCGCTTGCCGAAAGCGAAAAGCTTGCGCTAGAATGCACAGCTTCACTCAAGGGCTTTGCTGCTTGGCAAAACCGGGTGAAAAGCCGCTTTCAGGAGAGGTGGCAGAGTGGTCGATTGTACCTGACTCGAAATCAGGCGTACGTGAATAACGTACCGAGGGTTCGAATCCCTCCCTCTCCGCCAAATGAAAACGCCACCGCAGTTGCGGTGGCGTTTTTCTTTGTGCGTCGTGTTCAGGCGGCTAAGCCGCCAGTGGCTGGCCCGGCAGTTCAAGCCAGAAACGGCATCCGGAACCGGCGGGGTTGTCCTCCAGGCCGATCTGACCCTGCATGGCTTCCACCAGCCGCCGGGAGATGGCCAGCCCCATGCCATGGCCTTCCACGGCGTGGGCCTCCAGATGCAGCCGCGAAAAGGGGCGGAACAGGCGCTCCCGGTATTCCACCGGGATGCCGGGGCCGTCGTCGGTGACGGTGATGCGGATGCCCGGCGGGGTCGTCGTCCAGGTTTCCAGCAGCACCATGCCGCCCGCTCGCCTGTACTTGATGGCGTTGGACAGCAGGTTGATCAGCACCTGTTTCAGCCGGGTGCGGTCTGCATACAGGGTGGGGGGCACCTCGCGGGCCGGCGACAGGCGGATCTGCCGCGCTTCCGCCAGCGGGCGGACCAGGCTCAGGCATTCGTGCAGCAGCTCGGGCAGGGCCAGCCACTGGCGCGACACCTTGACCTGGCCGGATTCGATGGCCGAGAGGTCCAGCACGTCGTTGATCAGCGCGTGCAGGTGGCGGCCGGCGGTGACGATCTCACGCACGTACTGGCCGTGTGGCGTGGTGGCGGGCAGGTCCAGCTCCATGAGCTGGGCGAAGCCCAGGATCGCGTTGAGGGGCGTTCGGAGCTCATGGCTGACGCGGGACAGGAAGGCCGTCTTGGCGCCGTTGGCCCGCTCGGCGGCCAGCTTGGCCTCCAGCAGTTCTTCGTGGTGGCGCAGCTCCTGCGCGCAGTCCTGGAACAGGTGGTAGTAGTAGCGGGCCTGGCCTTGCGGTGCGGTGATCAGACCGGTTTCGTGTCGGATGTCGAAGGTCTGCCCATCCAGGCGTTGGGCCCGCAGCAGACCGCTCCAGTGGCCACCGTGCCGGGCCAGGTGCTGCCACTGCCGGGTGGCTTCCTCGCGCTGCGCGGGGGCGATGAACTCCTCCAGCCGGCGTGACAGCAACTGGGCCACCGGCAGGCCCAGCACCTGGCTGGCCGCCTGATTGGCGTGCAGGATGGTGCCACCCAGGTCCGAAACGCAGACACCTTGGTCGGTGTGGTCGAACACCTGGGCCAGTTGGCGCGCCCGCTCCTCGGCCTGGCGAAGAGGGGTCAGGTCCTGCAGGGTGCCGATCCAGCGCCGGGGCTGGTGGGGGAGGGTCTCGGCCGTGGCGGTGGCATGCAGATGCCGCAGGGCTTGGTGGGGCGCCTGGTAGCGGAAGCTGATGGCGGCGGAGCCGCTGCGGCGCAGGGCGGCCAGGCTGCGCAGGACGGTGTACCGGTCTTCGGGTAGCACGTGTTGGTACAGCGTTGCCAGGTCCGCCGGGGTCTGGGCGTCGTGCAGCCCCAGCAGGTCGCCCAGCAGCTCACTGCCGGCCAGGCGCTGGCAGTGGGCGTCATAGTGCCAGTGGGCCAGGCGGGCCATGCGCTGCGCCTGCAGCAGCCGCGCCTGGGTGCGGTGGAGGGCTTCCCGCTGGCGTTGGCTTTCGGTGATGTCCTCGACCAGCACCAGCCCATGGGTGGGGACCCCTTGGTCATCATGGATCGGGCTCAACCGCAGTTCGTACACCCGTCCGGCCTCGGTGTGCACCGGAAACGGCGCACCATCCAGTTCGCGGGCCTGGATCTGCAGACGCAGCCGGCGCAACAGGGCCGAAGAACTGGCCTCGGGGGCTGCGTCGGCGGGGGCATCGTCCGCGGTCAGTCGGCGGGCGGCTTCGTTGGACCAGACCATGGGCGTGTCGGGATGGCACAGGTCGACCACGAGCATGCCGGTGCGGCTGCCCTGGGCGGCCCGGTCCAGCAGGTGCAGGCGCTCCTCGATCTCCTTGAGGGCGGTGACATCCGTGCGCACCGAGATGAACTCGACCACCGCGTCCGTGGCGTCGCGCACCGGCACGATGGTGGACTTCACCCAGTAATAGCCGCCGTCCTTGCTGCGGTTGCACAGCACCCCTTGCCAGACCTGGCCGCGCACGATCGTGCCCCACATGTCCTGGTAGAAGCTGTCCGGATGGCGGCCGGAGCGCAGCAGGCTGTGGGTGTGTCCCAGCAGTTCGTCGCGCCGGTAGCCGCTGATCTGGCAGAACCGGTCATTCACCTCGGTGATGACGCCACGCCGATCGGTCACGCTGACAATGGCGTGTTCATCCAATGCCAGGCGCTGGACCGCGGCGTCTCGCCGCTCGTCCGACGGAATGCCGAGGGGGGGGGGCTTGACCGCACTGGGCTGGCTGAGGGCGCTGGTTGCAACTGGGCGTGCCAGCTTTGCAGCAGGGCCAGCAGTTCCCGGCGGGTGGTCTGGCCTTCCTGGGATCGGGTGGGGCGGCGCAACTGCTCGGCCTGACGCCCCAGCACCCGTCCCGCTTCGGCCCAGTGCGGTCCGCCGTGCTGGACCATCCACTGGCCCAGGGTGAGCAGATGCGTCACCACCGTGGGCAGACGCTCGGGGGAGGCCTCGCTCAAGGCCAACAGGCTGATGGCGCTTTCCAGCGTGTCCAGCAGGGTGTCGGCGGGAAAGGGGGACGGCAGGTCGTGTGTCATGCACCGATGCGGAACTGCTTCGCTGGAAGGTGCCCTGCCAGTCCAGCCTTTCAAAGGGTAAGAAGCTTGTCAGATACTAGCGTACGCGTACGGCGGGTGGCCTGCCCCCCCTTGTTTGCAGGGTGTGGCGAAAACCCCAGACCGGGTGTGCCTTCCTGCACGGAATCCACCCTTGGGTGCGATGCTCCGCGCGATGCATCGTCCCTCCGGTTTCCTCGATCCCGTGTCTGCGCGTGATGGCTGACCCCACGTGTCCCGAGGTTGGGCCACGCCCCCGCCGACGCTGCAGCGCCGAGCGTGAGGCGCTGCGCGAACACATCATCGCCGCCGCCTGGACCTTGTTTCGGGAGGGCGGGGAGCCGGCGGTGTCGATGCGCACCTTGGCGCGCCGTGTCGGGCTCTCGCCCATGGCCCTGTACGCCTATTTCCCGACCAAGGCGCATCTGATGCGCCATGTCTGGACCGGGATCCTCGATGCCGCCTGTGCCCAGAAGGCTCGTTCGGACCGGAGCGACGGGCTTGTCTGGGAACGCTTGGA
>JAYSCA010000246.1:0-4530 GCA_041915165.1 Ideonella sp. | reverse complement strand
CGCAGGACGACGTCTCCGACGCCCGCGTCCTCGCCGAAACCACCCGCACGGGCCTGGACCCCGCCGCGGCCCAGCCGCCGGTGCGGCCGGGCGTCTGGCTGCTGGGGCGCTCGCCCCTGCACTGGGTCTCGCTGGCCATGGGCAGCGGTCTGTCGCCGGTGGCGCCGGGCACCATGGGCACGCTGTGGGCCTGGCTGGCCTGGCGACTGCTGGATCCGTGGCTGAGCCCCTCCGCCTGGGCGATCGTGCTGGGGGTCGGTTTCTTCGTCGGCTGGTGGGCTTGCACCGCCACGGCCCGGGCCCTGCGGGTGGCCGACCCGTCCTGCGTGGTCTGGGACGAGGTGCTGGCCTTCTGGATCATCCTGTGGGTCGTGATGCCCGCCAGCTTCGGCCTGCAGCTGGCCGCTTTCGTGCTGTTCCGTCTGTTCGACATGGTGAAGGTCGGACCGGTGGGCTGGGCCGATCGCCTGTTCAAGCTCGCCCCCGGCCAGCGGCCGGGCTGGGCGCAGGGCTTCGGCATCCTGTTCGACGACCTGGTGGCGGCGCTGTGCGCGCTGCTGGTGCTGGCCCTCTGGCAGGCCTGAGGACGCGATGGACACCTTGCTGACCGATGCCGCCGCGCTGCAGGCGGCCCTGGCCCCCCTGGGCGACACGCTGCGGGCCCGGGGTTGGCGCCTGGCCACGGCCGAGAGCTGCACCGGCGGGCTGATCGCCGCGCTGTGCACCAGCGTGGCCGGTTCCAGCGACTGGTTCGACCGCGGCTTCGTGACCTACAGCAACGCCGCCAAGACCGCCCAACTGGGCGTGCCGGCGCCGTTGATCGCCGCCGAGGGCGCCGTCAGCCAGCCGGTGGCCGAGGCCATGGCCCTGGGCGCGCTGGCCCACAGCGAGGCCCAGCTGGCGGTGGCCGTCACCGGCATTGCCGGCCCCGGCGGCGCGGTGCCGGGCAAGCCCGTGGGCACCGTGTGGCTGGCCCTGGCCCGCCGTGGCACTGGCGTGGCGCCCGAGGTCGTCAGTCGGCTGCTGTCGCTGCCGGGGGATCGCACGGCGGTGCGCTCGGCCACCGTGGCCGCTGCGCTGCAGGCGGTGCAGCGCGCCGCCCAGGGGCAGCCGCTGGCTTGACGGGGGGGCGGCGGCGCGGGCTCAGAAGTCGCCGTGCAGGCCCAGGCCCAGGTTGTGCAGCCGGGCCGAGCCACCGTGCCAGACGGCCCGGCTGCCGTTCAGGCCCAGCGTGACACGCAGCCGGTCAGACACCGCATAGTCGGTGCCGATGCCGTAATAGCCTTCGGCCTTCGTGCGCTCATCGCTGCCGGTGCCGGTGATCGTGCGGTGGGCGGCCATGTCGATCAGACCCAGGCGGAAATCCAGCCCCCAGGCCGGTGTGATCGGCAGCGCCGAGGCGATGCCCAGCGTGGGGCCATCGGCACGGATGCGCTGGGTTTGCTTGGCGTTCTGGACCGTGTAGTCGCCGAAGGCGCTGTAGCCCCCTTCCAGCGAGATGCCGTGGCCCAGTTCGTAACCCAGCACCGCGTCATAGCCGGTGCCGGAACTGTCGCACTGGTGCGAAGCCGGGCAGCTCGCGTGGAAATGCCCGGGACCGGCATCGGCGGCCAGATAGACATGGGCGCAGGTCAGGCCCGGCAGCAGGCTGGCAAGGAGAACGCTCAGGCGGCGAAGGGTCATGGCAGCGGGAAGGCAGCAGCGAAGGTGCGCTGATTCTCAGCGGCCTGGTCCGGTGCCGCAAGCGGCGCCGGACCGTTCAGCGGCAGAGCCGTTCGCAGAGCTGGTCGGCGGGCTCGGCCCAGTCGGCGTCGTCGGCAATGGCCTGGCGCAAGAAGGCCGCCTGGGACGGTGTCCAGACCGGCGCGTCCGGCAGGGCGCAGCCCTGGGCGTCACAGCGGTGGGCGGCGATCCAGGCCTCGATCTCCTCGGGCGAGGAGGGCAAGCCCAGTTGCTTGAACAGCTCGGTCAGCGGGTGGAAGGTGGCGTCCATGGCAGATCCTCCGTCGGGAGCGGGCAGTGTCGCACGCCGGCCGCGGGCCGGCGCGTCAGGCGGGCAGGGTCAAACGGGCCGGCACCGGCTGGCCGCGGCGCGGCGGCGTGGCCACCGTGTCCAGCATCATCAGCACCAGGCGGCGCAGGCCATCCCAGGCGTCTTCCGGCCACGCGGGGTGGCGCAGGCCCTTGACCAGGCCGTCGCAGACGCTGGCGGCTTCGACCAGCGCCGTCAGCCGGGTGTTGTCCAGGCCCGGCAGCACCCGCTCGAACAGGCGCTCTTTCTCGCCCCAGACGCGGGCCTCGCGCAGGGCCATGGGCAGCGGCTTGCCATCGGCCATCGCCGCGCGGGCACGGGCCAGGGCGCGGATGTCGTCGGCCAGGGTCCAGTGCACCAGCACGGCGGCCTCGCCCTCGGCCTTCAGGCCGTCGAGCATGCGCAGGGCGCGGCCGGCCTGACCGGCCAGCACCGCCGCCCCCAGCTTGAACACGTCGTAGCGGGCCACGTCCAGCACGGCTTCTTCGATCTGGGCGAAGTCCAGCTCGCCGGCCGGGTAGAGCAGGGCCAGCTTCTGCAGTTCCTGGTGCGCGGCCAGCAGGTTGCCCTCGACCCGGTCGGCAAAGAAGGCCAGGGCCTGTTGACCGGCCTCGCCGGCGGGCACGCGCTGGCCCTGGGCCGCCAGGCGCTGGGCGATCCAGGCCGGCAGCTGGTGGCGCTCCACCGGGTCCACTCGCACCGTGACGCCGGCCCGGTCCAGGGCCTGGAACCAGGCGGCCTGCAGCTGCTGGCGGTCCAGCCGGGGCAGGTGCACCAGGGTCAGCACGCCCTCGGGCAACAACTCGCAGTACTGCTGCAGCGCGGCCGAGCCGTCCTTGCCGGGCTTGCCGGAGGGGATGCGGATCTCGATCAGCTTCTGGTCGGCGAACAGGCCCATGGACTGGGCCGCGCCCAGCACCCCGCTCCAGTCGAAGTGGGCGCCGCTGACGGTGAAGACCTGGCGTTCGCTGTAGCCGGCGGCCCGGGCGGCGGCGCGCACCGCATCGCCGGCTTCCTGGGCCAGCAGGGCCTCGTCGCCGTGGATGGCGTAGAGCGGCTTGAGCCCGCGGGCGAGCTGCGAGCTCAGCTGGTCGGCGCGCACCTGCATCGTGCGCGCCTCAGGGGGCCGACGGGGCCGAGGCCGCGGCGCTGGCCGCCGAGGCGGCCGGCAGCGGGGGCAACGGCTTGTGCGCGGCCACCACCAGCATGCGCAGGACCTGCTGGGCTAGATCGTCGCGCATCTCCTGCAGCAGGCTGGCTTCCTCGGTCTGCTTGGCCAGGGCGTTGGTTTCGTTGTAGCTCAGGTCGCGTTCGCGCTGCAGCTCGGTGTCGCCCAGCAGCACCCGGCCGTCCGGCCGGCTGAGCCGGAAGCGCAGCTGCACCCGCAGGCGGAATTCACGCACCTGGCCGGCCGTGGTCGAGGCGGCCACGATGCGGTAGGTGCGGTCGTCCAGCGCGGTCAGCACCACCTCGGCCTGGGCCGGGCTGTCGACGACCGCGGCCGAGGTCGGCAGCGCGGCGCGCAGCGCGGTCTCCATCGGCGAGCGGGCCGGGAAGCCCACCAGTGCGATGCGGGTGTAGGGCAGCTCGGGCGGGCGGCGCAACTCGAAGCCGCAGCCGCTCAGGGCCACGGCCAGCGAAGCCGCCGCGGCGCCCGACAAGCAGGCGCGACGGGAGGAGGAGAAGGCGCTCACCGGATGTGCCTCACACCACCACATTGACCAGACGGCCCGGCACCACCACGACCTTCTTGGGCGGCTTGCCTTCGGTGAACTTCTGCAGCTCCGGGTCGGCCAGAGTGGCCACCGCGGCGGCCTCGATGGCGGCCTTGTCGGCCGAGGCCGGTACCTTCACCGCACCGCGCAACTTGCCGTTGATCTGCAGCACCAGCTCGATCTCGTCCTGCACCAGCGCGGCCTCGTCCACCTGCGGCCAGGGCGCGTCCAGCAGGTCGCCCAGCGCGGCGGCGTAGCCCAGTTCCGTCCACAGACCGTGGGTGATGTGCGGGCAGGCCGGGTAGAGGGCGCGCAGCAGCACCGAATAGCCTTCGCGCAGCACGGCGGTGTCGCCGGCCGAGCCTTCGGGCTTGAAGCCTTCGAGCGCGTTGAGCAGCTTCATGCAGCCCGACACCACGGTGTTGTACTGCATGCGTTCGTAGTCAGACGAGACCTGCTTGAGCACCAGGTGCACCTCGCGGCGCAGGGCCTTGGCCGGGGCCGACAGGCTGGCGAAGTCGCCGCTGCCCGCCTTCAGCAGCTCGGTGTGCTTGGCCGCGAAGCCCCAGACCCGCTTGAGGAAGCGGTGCGCGCCTTCCACGGCCGCTTCGTTCCACTCCAGCGTCTGTTCGGGCGGGCTGGCGAACATCACGAACAGGCGCGCGGTGTCGGCGCCGTAGGTGTTGATCAGGTCCTGCGGGTCCACGCCGTTGTTCTTCGACTTGGACATCGTGCCGATGCCCTGGTAGTCGATCGGCGTGCCGGCCGGCAGATCGCCCTTGG
>JAYSCA010000245.1:0-4537 GCA_041915165.1 Ideonella sp. | reverse complement strand
CCAGCCCGACCCGAAACCCACCGGGTGCCCCGGCTGCCAGCGTCCGTCGGCGTCGGCCACACGGGGCCGCACCACCGCGCGCGGTGCGGCCGCCTGCCGCAGCCGCCCGGCCACCGCCTGCAGCAGCGCGGGCGACACCAGGGGCAGGTCCCCCGGCAGCACCAGCCAGCCCGGCGCCTGCGGGGTGGCGGCCACGCCGCGGACAATGGAGGCGCCCATCGTCACCGCGTCGGCCGCCGGATCGGCCTCGACCACGGTCCAGGGCAGGCCACTGGCCTGCACGGCCGCCAGCGTCCAGTCCAGCACCGGCCGGCCGGCCAGCGTCGCATGCAATTTGCTTCCGACCCCACCGGCGGCCTGAAACCGTCGTCCCGCCCCGGCGGCCAGCACCAGCACCACCGGCAGCGAAGCCCCGGCGGGACCGGTGAAGGCGGACGAACACGACGACATGGCGCTGAATTGTAGGAATCATGCACACCCCTGACATTGCCTGCCTGCGCGCGGCGGTGGCCTGGCGCCAGGCCGGCCACCGCGTGGCGCTGGCCACGGTGCTGAGCACCTGGGGCTCCTCGCCCCGCCCGGCCGGCTCGCTGCTGGTCATCCGCGACGACGGCCGCATCGAAGGCTCGGTCTCGGGCGGCTGCGTCGAGGACGACCTGATCGACCACGCCCGCGGCCGCATGGCCGAGGCCGACGCCCGGCCCGAGGTGCGCCAGTACGGGGTGGGCCCGGAGCAGGCCCGCCGCGCCGGCCTGCCCTGCGGCGGCCAGCTCAGCCTGCTGCTGGAACCCGACCCACCCGCCGAAGCCCTGCAAGACCTGTTGACCGCGCTGACCGAGGGCGAGCGGCGCGTGCGCCGGGTGGACAGCCTGTCCGGCCAGTGGCTGCTGCTGCCCGCGATGGGCACCCACCAGCCCGTGCGCTGGGATGGCCGGCGGCTGACCCAGACCCTGGGCACGCAGTACCGCCTGCTGCTGGTGGGGGCCAACCAGATCGCCGGCTACCTGGCGCCGATGGCGATGAGCTGCGGCTTCGCGGTGACCGTCTGCGACCCCCGGCCGGAGATGGAGGACGACGCGCTGCCGCCCAACGTGCCGCGGGTGCGCGACATGCCCGACGACGCCACCCTCGCCTTCGCCCCCGATGCCCACAGCGCCGTGGTCACGCTCACGCACGACCCCAAGCTCGACGACCTGGCCCTGATGGAAGCGCTGGCGACGCCGGCCTTTCTGGTCGGCGCCCTGGGCTCGCAGCGCAGCAACGACGCCCGCCGCGCCCGGCTGCGCGAGCACTTCGGCCTGACCGACGCCCAGCTGGCCCGACTGCGCGGCCCGGTGGGCCTGCCGCTGGGCAGCAAGCGCCCGCCCGAGATCGCGGTCAGCATCCTGGCCCAGCTGCTGGCCGAGAAGAACCGGCAGCTGGCGCCGGCCCCGGCCAGCAGCTGCGCTGCGGCCCTGGCCTGATGCCGATCTGGCAGCGCTGAGCCGCCGGTGATGCCGGGCCTGGCACGGCCTCTGCAGGCCGGCTGGGCATGCATGTCCACGCCCGCGCCATCACCTACTTCGACATGATCCGCCGCAGCGGCTCGATCCGCGAGGCGGCCCGGCGGCTGCATGTCGCCTCCTCGGCGGTCAACCGACAGCTGCTGCAGCTGGAGGATGAGATCGGTACGCCGCTGTTCGAGCGCATGTCCACCGGGCTGCGGCTGACGCCGGCCGGCGAGGTGTTCTCGCGCCATGTCATCACGGTGCTGCAGGACGAACAACGCCTGAAGACCGAACTGGAGATGCTGCGCGGCGTGCGCCGCGGCGCGGTCAGCGTGGCGGCGGTGGAGGGCCTGAACGCCGACCTGATGCCGGCCGTGCTGACGCAGATGCACCGGCGCTACCCCACGATCCAGATCCAGGTGCGCACCTGCGGCTCGGAACAGGCGGCCCAGGCGGTGATCCAGGGCGAGGCCGATGTGGGCATCGGTTTCTCGATCCGGCGCCACGACAGCCTGCGCCAGTGCACGGTGGGCCGCTTCGCGCTCGGCGCCATCGTGCCGCCGGAACACCCCATCGCCCGCCTGCACCGGGTGGACTTCGCCACCTGCGCCAGCTACCCGCTGATCCTGCCGGCCGCCGAGCTGTCGATGCACGGCCTGCTGCAGCCACTGATCGCACACCACAAGCGCGCGCTGCAGGTGCTGCTGGAAACCTCGTCGATCGAGCTGGCCAAGAGCCTGGTGGAGCGCGGCGTCGGGCTGTTCTTCCAGAGCCGGCTGGGCCTGGAGCGCGAGCTGCGTGAGGGCCGGCTGGTGCATGTGCCGCTGGACACGCCGACGCCGCTGTGCTCCGAGCTGGGGGTCTATGTGCGGGCCGGTCGCACCCCGCCGGCCGCCTTGGACGCCTTCAACCGCATCGTGGCCGAGGCGATCGAGTGGCGCGAGGACGAGGAAAGCGTGGCGCTGCGCCAGCAACGATCTGGTGCATCAGGCACCACGATAGAGCACGCCGAACCGCCAGATGCACCGCCGTTGGACAGTCGCTTGACCTGACGCACGGGCCGATCTGTTTTTGGCATCACCCCGCGCCAAATTCAGTGCTATTCGGCACAGGCACCGCTTCCTAAACTGGCCCGCATCGCATCCCCCGTGTCCCGTCTGCCGTGCCTTCCGACCTCCCCCCCGCCGCGGCCGCCCTGCCGCTGATCGACATCCGCGGCCTGCGCAGTGCAGACCCCGCGGCCCAACGCGCCGTGGCCGACCAGCTGCGCCAGGCCTGCCTGGAACACGGCTTCTTCTACATCACCCACCACGGCATCGACCCGGCCCTGATCGCGCAGGTCTTCGCCGCCAGCCAGCGCTTCTTCGACCTGGGCCTGGACGACAAGCTGGCGGTGGACAAGCGGCTCTCGCCCTGCAACCGCGGCTATGAGCCGCTGAAGGCGCAGACGCTGGAAACCGGCGCCCCGCCGGACCTGAAGGAGAGCTTCTACATCGGCGCCGAGGTACCGGCCGACGACCCGCGCGTGCAGGCCGGCCGCTTCAACACCGGCCCCAACCAGTGGCCCGCCACGCTGCCGGACTTCGCACCGGTGATGAACCGCTATTACGCCGCCGCGCTGGCGCTGGGCGAGACCCTGATCCGCGGGCTGGCCCTGTCGCTGGACCTGCCGCCCGGCCACTTCGACGCCTACCTGGACGACCCGTCGGCCACGCTGCGCCTGCTGCACTACCCCCCGCAGCCGGCCCACTCCCAGCCGGGCGAGAAGGGCTGCGGCGCCCACACCGATTTCGGCGGCATCACGCTGCTGCTGCAGGACGCCGCCGGCGGCCTGCAGGTCTGGGACACCCGGCAGCAGCGCTGGATCGACGCACCGCCGGTGCCCGGCGCCTTCGTGGTCAACATCGGCGACCTGTTCGCCCGCTGGACCAACGACCGCTACGTCTCGACCCTGCACCGGGTGATCAACGTCTCCGGCCGCGAACGCTATTCGGTGCCCTTCTTCTTCACCGGCAACCTGCAACACCCGGTGGCATGCCTGCCCACCTGCCTGGCCCCCGGCGAGACGCCCAAGTACCCGGTCGTGACGGTGGAAGCGCACCAGATCGCCTGCTACCGCCGCACCTACGGTTGAGCCCATGCCCCACATCGTGTTGATCCATGGGGCCTGGCAGGGCCGTTGGGCCTTTGCCGCCTGGACCCCGCTGCTCGAAGCCGCCGGCTGGACCGTGCATGCGGTGGACCTGCCCGGCAACGACGCCCAGCCCGACCGCGGCGCCGACGCCACGCTGGCGGGCTACACCCGGCATGTGGTGCAGCGGCTGGAGCAGCTGGAGGAGCCGGCCGTGGTGCTGGGCCACAGCGGCGGCGGCATCACCGCCTCGCAGGTGGCCGAGGCTGCCCCCGAGCGGGTGCGCGCGCTGGTCTACCTGGCCGGCATGATGCTGCCCAGCGGCATCGGCTATGGCGATGTGATCGACCAGTGCCGGGCCGCGGACCCGGCCTTCCAGTACACCGGCATCGATCCCTTCCTGCAATGGTCCGCCGACGGGCAGACCAGCTGGGTGCCGCCGGAGGCCGGGGTGGCACTGTTTATGCACGACTGTCCGCCAGAAGCGGCACGTCAGGCCAGCCTGCGCCTGTGTGCCCAACCCGAAACCGGCCGCGTCATGCTCAACCAGCTCAGTCCCGAACGCTTTGGCCGCATCCCGCGGGTCTATGTGGAATGCCGGCAGGACCGTTCGGTCACGCTGCCGCTGCAACGCCGCATGCAAGCCCTCAGCCCCGGCGCGCTGGGCATCAGCCTGGACTGCGGCCATGTGCCGCAACTGGCCTGCCCCGAGGCCCTGACCGGCGCCCTGCTGCCCTTGCTGGACCAGGTGCTGCGGCCACCGCAGGCCCGGGCTGCCTGAACCGCACCGCCCCCCTCCCCGTCCGTCCCTTCCCTTGTTTTCCCAGGAGTTCCCGATGACCTTGCGTCCCCTCTTCGCCTCGTTGCTGGTGGCCTTCTCCGCCGGCGCCATGGCCGCCGACAAGCTGACCGTGCAACT
>JAYSCA010000244.1:0-4540 GCA_041915165.1 Ideonella sp. | reverse complement strand
CCCATCCTGCAAGGCCAGCACGCCGAATACCTGGTCAAGCAGCTGACCGAATTCAAGGCCGGCAAGCGTTCCAACCCCATCATGAATGGCATGGCCGCGCCGCTGACCGACGCCGACATGAAGAACGTCGCCGCCTTCTACGCCAGCAAGAAGCCCGTGCTGGGCGCGGCGAAGAACAAGGACACCGTGGCCCTGGGCGAAAAGATCTACCGTGGCGGCATTGCCGAGAAGAAGGTGCCCGCCTGCGCCGGCTGCCACGGCCCGAGCGGCGCCGGTCTGCCGGTGCAGTACCCCCGCCTGAGCGGCCAGCACGCCGAGTACGTCGAGCTGCAGCTGACCACCTTCCGCAGCGGTGCCCGCGCCAACAGCCAGCAGATGCTGGACATCGCCGCCCGCATGAGCGACGCGGAGATCAAGGCCGTGGCAGACTACGTCGCCGGCCTGCGCTGACCTCCTGAACGCCTCTGCCACATCAGGCTGAAGGCATTCTTATCCCTCCTGAAAGGCCGGTCCATGACCGGCCTTTGTTTCGTCCGGCCTTGACCCCGGATAATCGCCGCATGACCGCCTCCACCGGCACCCTTGTTCCCCTGCACCGCCGCGCTTGGCGCGACAGCCTGGAGTTGCTGTCCTCGATGCGCTTCGCGATCACGCTGCTGTGTGTGATCTGCATCGCCTCCGTGATCGGCACGGTGGTGAAGCAAAACGAGCCGCTGAACAACTACATCAACCAGTTCGGTCCGTTCTGGGCCGAGGTGTTCAGCCGCTTTCACCTGTTCAATGTCTACAGCGCCCCCTGGTTCCTGCTGATCCTGGGCTTTCTGGTGCTGTCGACCAGCCTGTGCATCGCCCGCAACACGCCCAAGATCCTGAACGATCTGCGCAGCTTCAAGGAGCATGTGCGGGCGCAGTCGCTGAAGGCTTTCCACCACAAGGCGGAAGGCGATCTGCCCGGCCAGGGCGAGGCGGCCCTGCAGCAGGTGTCGCAGTTGCTGGCCCGCCGAGGCTGGCAGGCCCGTGCCCAGGTGCGCGAGGACGGCACCATGGTCGCCGCCCGCCAGGGCCGGCTCAACAAGGTCGGCTACCTGGCCGCCCACTCGGCCGTGGTGCTGATCTGCCTGGGCGGCCTGTTCGACGGCGACCTGATCGTGCGGGCCCAGATGTGGCTCACCGGCAAGAGCACCTTCGAAGGCGGCGGCTTCATCAAGGACGTCTCACCGGACCACCGCCTGCCGCCCAGCAACCCCACCTTCCGCGGCAACCTGCTGGTGCCCGAGGGCGGACGCGCCAACACCGCCGTGCTGAGCATGCCCAACGGCATCGTGCTGCAGGACCTGGACTTCGACGTCGAGCTCAAGAAGTTCATCGTCGAGTACTACGACACCGGCATGCCCAAGCTGTTCGCCAGCAAGATCGTGCTGCACGACCACGACACCGGCGCCAGCACCGAGGCCATGGTCAAGGTCAACGAGCCGGTGTTCCACCGCGGCGTGGCGATCTACCAGAGCAGCTTCGACGACGGCGGCTCGCTGCTGGAGCTGTCGGCCCAGCCTCTGGCCGGCAAGGGCGCGCCGCTGGTCCTCAAGGGCCGCATCGGCGACAGCATCCCGCTGACCGGTGGCCAGGACAAGTACACGCTGGAGCTGACCGGGCTGCGCGTGATCAACGTCGAGAACCTGGGCGGCGCCAACCCGGCTGGCGGCACCGATGTGCGCAAGGTGGACCTGGGCGGGGCGCTGGAGAAGCACCTGGGCGCCGGCATCAACCCGGACAAGAAGAAGCAGCTGCACAACGTCGGCCCCTCGTTCACCTACAAGCTGCGCGACGCCAGCGGCCAGGCGCGCGAGTTCCAGAACTACATGCTGCCGCTGGAGATCGATGGCCAACGCGTCTTCGTGATGGGCGTGCGCGAGGCCAGTGACCAGAACTTCCGATATCTGCGCATCCCGGTGGACGACCAGAACAGCCTGAACGGCTGGCTGCACCTGCGCAGCGCGCTCAACGACCCGGCGCTGCGCAGCCAAGCCGCCCGCCGCTATGCCGAGAGCGCCACCCCGGCCGACCGGCCCGAGATGCGCGACCAGCTGCGCGTCACCGGCGAACGGGCCCTGGCGCTGTTCTCCGGCGCCGAGCGCGCCGCCAAGACCGACGCCGTGCCCGGTGGCCTGGCCGCGCTGAGCCAGTTCATCGAAACCACCGTGCCCGAAGCCGACCGCCAGCGCGTGGCGGACGTGCTGCTGCGCATCCTCAACGGCTCGCTGTTCGAACTCGAACAGATGGTGCGCCAGGCCGACGGCCTGGCGCCGTTGGGCGGCGACGCCCACACCCAGGCCTTCATGACCCAGGCCGTCATGGCCCTGTCGGACAGCTACTTCTACCCGGCCCCGCTGATGATGCAGCTCACCGGTTTCAACCAGGTGCAGGCCAGCGTGTTCCAGGTCGCCCGCGCCCCGGGCAAGAAGCTGGTCTATTTGGGCGCCGTGCTGCTGATCCTCGGTGTGTTCGCCATGCTCTACATTCGCGAACGCCGGCTGTGGATCTGGCTGAGCCCGTCCGGTGACGGCCGCACCCATGTGCTGATGGCGATGTCCACCCCGCGCCGCACGCTGGACATCGACGCCGACTTCAACGCTCTGCGGCAGGACCTCCTCGGCCCGGCCCCCTCCTCTGGAGAACCCACGCCATGACCACCACCACGCTCCCGCTCGGCAAACCCGGCTGGTTCAGCCAGCGCAGCACCTATGACTGGCTCTATGCCCTGTGCATCGTGCTGGGTGCCGGCTATGCCTTCCACCGCTACGACGCGTCGATGAACGACTACGAGCACGGCATCCTGCTGGGCGCCGTGCCGGTGCTGATCGGGCTGGGCTGGTTCTGGGGGCCGTTGCGCACGCTGGCCCTGGGCGTGGGGGCCGCCAGCCTGCTGGCCATCTCGCTCTACAACCAGCACCTGGACAACTTCGGGGCCGACCTGGCGGCCGGTGACAAGGTCTTCCTGCTCAAGTACTTCCTGGCCAGCCAGAGCGCCATCATGTGGATGAGCGTGCTGTTCTACATGAGCACCCTCTTCTACTGGATCGGCTTCTTCGACCGCAAGGGCGGGCAGAACGCGCTGGGCCTGAAGGTGGGCTCGGGGCTGGCCTGGGCCGCCGTCTTCATGGCCCTGACCGGCACCATGGTGCGCTGGTTCGAAAGCCACCAGATCGGCCCGGACATCGGCCACATCCCGGTCAGCAACCTCTACGAAGTGTTCGTGCTGTTCTGCTGGCTGACCACGCTGTTCTACCTGTATTACGAGGCCCACTACAAGGTGCGCTCGCTGGGGGCCTTCGTGATGCTGGTGGTCAGCGCCGCGGTGGGCTTCCTGCTCTGGTACACGCTGGTGCGCGATGCGCAGGAGATCCAGCCGCTGGTGCCCGCGCTGCAGAGCTGGTGGATGAAGCTGCACGTGCCGGCCAATTTCATCGGCTATGGCACCTTCGCGCTGGCCGCGATGGTGGGCCTGGCCTGTCTGCTGAAGGAGTCGGCCTCCCGCTCGCTGTGGGTCGGCCTGGTGGCGGTGCCTGGGGTGCTCGCCGTGGCCATCGCGGTCTATGCCGCCCTGGCCAGCGCCCCCGACGCCCCGGTCGAGGCCGCCTGGAAGGCGGTCCGTCTGATCGGCGGTACCGCGCTGTTCTTCGCGCTGATGGTGGCGCTGCGCAAGCCCATCAACGCCCGCACGCCGGACCTGACGGTCATGGACGATGTGATGTACCGCGCCATCGCGGTCGGCTTCGCCTTCTTCACCATCGCCACCGTGCTGGGCGCCTTCTGGGCGGCCGAAGCCTGGGGTGGCTACTGGAGCTGGGACCCGAAGGAGACCTGGGCCCTGATCGTCTGGCTGAACTACGCGGCCTGGCTGCACATGCGCCTGATGAAGGGGCTGCGCGGCGTGGCCTCGGCCTGGTGGGCACTCAGCGGCCTGGTGGTGACGACCTTTGCCTTCCTGGGCGTCAACATGTTCCTGTCGGGCCTGCACTCCTACGGCACCCTGTGACCCTGTTCTGAAACTGGAGACGGTGTGATGAGCCAGATGATCGAATTCAAGCGCCCCGATGGCCAGACCGCCCAGGGCTGGCTGGTGGAACCGGTCCAGGCCCAAGGCGCCCCCGGCCTGGTGGTGATCCAGGAGTGGTGGGGCCTGAACGACCAGATCAAGGGCGTGGCCGAGACCTACGCCCAGGCCGGCTACCGGGTGCTGGTGCCCGACCTCTACCGCGGCCAGGTGACGGTCGAGGCCAAAGAGGCCGAGCACCTGATGAACGGACTGGATTTCGCCGACGCCGCCAGCCAGGACATCCGCGGCGCGGTGCTGGCGCTGCAGGCCCGCGGCTGCCCCAAGGTGGGGGTGACCGGCTACTGCATGGGCGGTGCGCTGACCCTGCTGTCGACCTGCTTCTCGCCCGAGATCGCCGCGGCGGTGACCTGGTACGGCTTCCCGCCGCTGGAGTACATCGACGCCACGAAGATCCGCGCCGCGGTGATGGGCCATTTCGCGACC
>JAYSCA010000243.1:0-4543 GCA_041915165.1 Ideonella sp. | reverse complement strand
GGCTACAACTGGACCAGCTATGCCGAGCGCCTGCAGGCCGCGGGCGTGCGCTGGAAGCTCTACCAGAACCTGCCGGACAACTTCACCGACAACCCGCTGGCCGGCTTCGTGGCCTTCCGCCAGGCCAACCTGGACATCGGCAACAACGCCGACGGCTCCCCCTACCTGCCCTACACCCCGGCGATGGAGGGCCTGAACCCGCTGGGCAAGGGCATCGCCAACACCATGCCCGACGGCGGCTTTCTGCAGGCGCTGCGCGACGACATCGCCGCCGGCACGCTGCCGCAGGTGTCCTGGGTGGTCGCGCCGGCCACCTACAGCGAGCACCCCGGCCCCTCCTGCCCGGCGCAGGGCGCTTGGTACGTGGAGCAGACGCTCAACGCCCTGACCGCCAACCCGGCGATCTGGAGCCAGACCGTGCTGCTGGTGATGTTCGACGAGAACGACGGCTTCTTCGACCACCTGCCGCCGCCGGCCGCGCCCTCGCTGAACCGCGACGGCAGCGAGGCCGGCGCCAGCACCTGCGACGTCAGCGCCGAGCGTTTCACCCACCCGGCGCCGGCCGGCACCAGCGGCCAGCCCCAGCCCGACGGCGGCGTCTACGGCCTGGGCCCGCGCGTGCCGATGCTGGTGCTCTCGCCCTGGAGCCGCGGCGGCTGGGTCAACTCGCAGGTCTTCGACCACACCTCGGTGATCCGCTTCCTGGAGACCCGTTTCGGCGTGGTGGAGAGCAACATCAGCCCCTGGCGCCGCACGGTGGCGGGCAACCTCACCTCGGCCTTCAACTTCGTCAACCCGAACAACGAGGCCCTGCCCAGCCTGCCGGCGCTGACCAAGGACGGCGTGGATGCCCTGCGGGTCCAGCAGGAATCCCTGCCCAAGGTGAAGGTGCCCGGCGTGGAGCAGCAGACCCTGCCGGTGCAGCCGGCCGGCACCCGGCCCTCGCGCGCGCTGCCCTATGCGCTGGCGGTGGATGCCACGCCCGACGCCGCTGGTCACCGCCTGCTGCTCGACTTCGTCAACGCCGGCGATGTCGGCGCGGTGTTCCATGTCTACGACCGCCTGCACCTGAACCGCAAGCCGCGCCGCTACACCGTGGGCGCCGGCCAGCGCCTGCAAGGCCAGTGGGACCTGCGCCGCAGCGCCGGCCGTTACGACCTGTGGGTGTTGGGCCCGAACGGCTGGCACCGTGCCTTCGTCGGCACGCTGGACCGTCGCACCAGTGTGCCGGTGGTCGAGGCCCGGGTGGCCCCGCGGCCCAGCAGCGGCAAGATCCTGCAGGTGACCTTGCAGAACCTGGGCAGCGTGGCAGCCACAGTGCGCATCACCGCGCTGGCCTACCGCACCGACGGGCCCTGGCTGTTCTCGGTGCCGCCGGGCGGCAGCGTCAGCTGGAACCCCGGCCTGGCCGGCTCGCAGGGCTGGTACGACCTGCAGTTCACCGTCGAACAACTGGACGGCTGGAGCCGCCGCGCCGCCGGCCGGCTGGAGAACGGCCAGCACAGCGTCAGCGATCCGATGATGGGGCTGGGCTGAGCCCAGCCGGCGGCTCAGCGGGCCTTGTAGATCGCGTCCAGCCGGTCCGGCTTGCTGCCCAGGCGTTCCAGTCTTGGGTAGCGCAGGCCGCCCTGCCAGTCGATCACAGGGTGCAGGAACAGGTCGCCATCGCGCACCAGCAGGTGCAGCGGGGCCTGGCCCTGGCGGTTGGCGGTGACGGCGGCGGCCAGGCGCTCGGGCTTGTAGGCTCGGTCGTTGACGGCCACCAGGGTCATGCCGGGCGCCAGGCCGGCGCGAAACGCCGGGCTGTCCCAGTACACCTGATCGAGCTTGCCGTCGCTGGTCACCCGCAGGCCCAGCGAGAAGGCGAGATCCTGCGGTCGCTCATCCCCCTCGGGGCCGCTCCCGCCGCGCTCGTTCTGCGCATAGCGGCTTTCCTCGGGCGACCAGACCAGCCGCCAGCCGCTGCGCTCCACCCCGTCGAGCAGGTGGCGGCCGTCATGGCCCTCCAGCCGGTCGCGGAAGAAGCCGGCCCAGTCGTGCGGCTGCACCGTGTTGAGGGCCTGCACCAGCATGTCGAGATCGTAGACCGAGGGTTGGATGCTGCCGTCGGCATGGGTGGCGGGGGGGCTGCCAAAGAAGGACCGGGCGAAGTGGTCCAGCGAGCGTTGGTGGTGGCTCAGTTCCTGGATCAGCGTGTCCACGTCCAGCCACAGCAGCAGGCCCTCGTCGTAGTAGTCGCTGCTGCGTTGCCAGTCCTCCCATTCCGGGTCGTGGCCGGGGCCGACGGTCGGGTCCAGCGTGGTGTCCTGCAGGTTGCGCCAAGACCGGCCGCTGCGGGCCTGCAGCTCTGCGGCCAGTCCGGCCAGGCGGTCGCGCGCCTGCTCCGGCGTGGACAGACCGGCCCGCGCGCTCAGCACATGGCCCCAGTACTGGGTCAGCCCTTCGTACACCCACAGCAGGCTGTTGCGCATGGGCTGGTTGTAATGGGCGGTCCACAGATCGGCCGGCCGCCGGAACTTGCCGTTCCAAGCGTGCACGTATTCGTGCGGCAGCAGCTCGCGGGCGCGGATGGCGCGGTCCCAGTCGTCGGTGAAGTAACTGGCCTCGGCGCCGTTCTCGCTGGACTCGTGGTGCTCCAGCCCGATCTCGCCGAACTCGTCCGAGAGGGCCAGCAGGAAGTCGTAGTGCCGGAAGGGGCGGCTGCCGAAGAGCCGATCGGCCTGGCGCACCAGCGCCCGGTGGGCCTCCAGCTGGGCCGGGCTGGCCGCCACCGTGGCCGGGTCGTCGCCCAGCAGGTTGAGCGTCACCGGCGCGCTGGCGCCAGGGCCATCCAGGGCCACGCGGCGCAGCACCGTGCCGGCGAACACCGGGGAGTCGACCAGCGTCTCCAGCGAGGTTTCGCCATAGTCCCACCAGCCTTGGGCATCGGCGGCGGGGGCGGTCTGCCCCCGGGAGGCCCGCAGGGCACTGGCCTGTTGCCAGCCGGGGGGCAGCTTCAGCCGGCTGTGCACCCGCAGCGTGCTGGCCGCGGTGTCCGCCGGGTAGAGCAGCACGGTCTCCCACTCCACATTCAACAGGCTGCGGGTGATGGAGACCCGCTCGCTGCTGCGCCGGGTTGGCGCGATGTACTGCAGCCGCAGGTCCAGCCGGTCCACACCGGCCGGCACGTCCACCAAGAAGGCGTGGGTGTCCACCGTGTCCCGCTGCCAGCGCAGCGGCTGGCCGGCCGCGGTGATGGTCAGCCCGGCCAGCCGGCTCACGTCACCATAAGGGCCGTGCGCGCCCGGCAGGAAGCGCGGGTAGGACAGCCGCAGCTGCCGGGCTTCGTGAGACGGGGGCAGGGGCAGTTGCTCTTCGGCCTGCAGCACGCGGTGGGCCAGGTCGGTGGCGTCCACCGCCAGCTGGATCGGCGTCGGGTCGGGGGCGGCCCGGGCCGTGCCGGGCAGGCCGACCGCGGTGAGCAGACCGAGGGTGAGCAGACCGGTGGCGGTCCAGGCGGGGGCGGGGAAAGGGCGAGGAAGGTGGTGCACGCCCTTGAAGATAGCCGATCCGGCCCTGCCTGCAGCGCGCGGATCTGCCGCGCGTCACTGGCCCAGCAGCAGGCGGCAGCCGATGCCGTAGGGTTCGGCCTCGCGGTTGCTCACGTAGAAATCGGTGGCGGTGCCCAGCAGCAGGCCCTCCGGTGTGCTCAGCAGGTTGCGCACGCCCCAGGTGTAGGGGAAGCCGAAGCCGTCCGAGACCTGCAGGTGCCAGTCCCCCGGGTTCCCGGTGGTCGTGTAGTACAGGCTGCCCTTGCCCTGGACGTCGTTGGTGCGCACCGTGTCGTCCGTGTAGGTGCCCAGGTACAGCACACCGTTGTGGATGGCCGTGGACCAGCCGTAGGTGTTCTCGGGGTTTCCGAACCCATCGTTGGTGATCAGCTGCCAGCTGCCGGGGACCGCGGGCGTGGCCGAGCGCAGGATGGCGAAACCGTTCCAGTAGTTCGACGTTGTCAGGTAGAACTGGCCGTTGAATTCCTGCAGGCGCATCACGCCGGCATTGCCCTTGGGCAGCCGGTTGGTGGGCGTGATGTTGACCAGGGCGCTGCCGCTCAGCAGGTAGAGACCCAGGGAGGACGAACTGTTCCAGGTGCCCGCATAGAGCTGGCCCTGGAAGACGCTCAGCACGGCGACCGAGGTGTCGGTGACCGTGGTCACCCGGGTCCAGGTCGTGCCGTCGTACTGCCACAGCTGGCCGCCGCTGGCATTCTCGGTGCCGGCGTAGAGCAGGCCATTGAGCTCGGCAAAGGTGCGGATCGAGGTGTTCTGGGGGTCGCTCCCCGGGCCCGTGTCGACCAGGGACCAGGTCAGGCCGTCGTTGGCGCTGCGGTACAGCAGGAGGCCGGCATCCCCTTCGGTGGCGGCATAGATCTGCCCTTGGTAGAGCGCCTGGCCCCGGAAGCCGGTGGTGTCCTTGGGGGCCTTCAGAACCTTCCGCCATGGGCCGGTGCCGGCATCGCGGCGCCAGAGTTCACCCCCGCCGGCCACGAGCTTGCCGGCGCTGT
>JAYSCA010000242.1:0-4558 GCA_041915165.1 Ideonella sp. | reverse complement strand
ACCCCATGCCCTGCTCGGGCGACTGGATCTCGTGCGCATAGGTCGGGCTCACCGTGCTGATGCGGTCGGCGTAGAACAGCCCGGCCTTCATGAAGTTCAGCGCGCCGTGGAACTCCAGCCCCTCGGGGTTGAAGAAGTGCAGCGGCAAGCCCAGCTCGCCGAAGTGCCGGCCATCGAAGCTGCCCTGATAGGCCAGGTTGTGGATGGTGAAGACCGAGGCCACCGGCACGCCCATGGCCTTCATGCAGGCCGGCGCCAGCGCGGCGTGCCAGTCGTGGGCGTGCACCAGTTCGGGCCGCCAGTAGCTGTCGGCCCCGCCGGCCAGTTCGGCCGCGGCCCAGCCCAGGCGGGCAAAACGCAGGTGGTTGTCGGCATAGGGATCGTGGTGCTCATCGGCGTACGGCCCCCCGGGGCGCTGGTACAGCGCGGGCGCGTCGACCACATAGGCCCAGGTGCCCACGGCCGGCAGCTCGCCGTACAGCAAGCGGGCCCCAGGCACCGCGGCATGCGGCGACAGCGTGTTGACGGTGACCGGGTTCTTCAGCCCGGCCAGCACCGCCTCGAAACCCGGCAGCAGCACCCGCACCTCGGCCCCGGCGGCCTGCAGCGCGGCGGGCAGCGCACCGGCCACATCGGCCAGCCCGCCCGTCTTCAACAGCGGAAAAATTTCGGCACAGACCTGCAAGACGCGCATGCGCCCTCCTCCTCAGAGCTTCTCCAGCATGGCACGGGTGACCAGCACCACGCCGCCCGGGCTGCGGTAGAAGCGCTTGGCATCCAGCTCGGCATCCTCGCCGATCACCAGTCCCTCGGGCAGCTTGCAACGGCGGTCGATCACCGCGTTGCGGATGCGGCAGTGGCGGTTGACCTGCACGTCCGGCAGCACCACGGTCCCTTCCAGCCGGCTGTAGGAGCGCACCAGCACGTTCGAGAACAGCACCGAGTTCTGCACCGTCGCCCCCGAGACGATGCAACCGCCCGAGACCAGCGAGTCGATCGCCTCGCCGCGCCGGCCTTCCTGGTTGTGCACGAACTTGGCCGGCGGCAGCTGTTCCTGGTAGGTCCAGATCGGCCAGTCCTTGTCGTACATGTTCAGCTCGGGCGTGGTGGAGGCCAGGTCCAGGTTGGCCGCCCAGTAGGCGTCCACCGTGCCCACGTCGCGCCAGTAGGCCCGCGAGTACGGCGGGTTGGCGACAGCCGACATCGAGAACGGATGCGCCAGCGCCTGCCCCTCGGACACCGCCTTGGGGATCAGGTTGCGGCCGAAGTCGTGGTCCGAAGTGGCGTCCCGCGCATCCTCGTCCAGCAGCCGGTAGAGGTAGTCGGCCGTGAAGATGTAGATGCCCATGCTGGCCAGCGACATCGCCGGGTTGCCCGGCATCGGGGGCGGGTCGGCGGGCTTCTCGACGAAGCTGGTGATGCTGCGGCTGTCGTCCACCGCCATCACGCCAAAGCCGGTGGCCTCCAGGCGGGGCACCTCGATGCAGCCCACCGTCACGCCCCGGCCGCTGCCGACGTGGTCGGCCAGCATGATCGAGTAGTCCATCTTGTAAATATGGTCGCCGGCCAGCACCACCACGTACTGCGGCGACATGTCGCGCACGATGTCCAGGTTCTGCCAGACGGCATCGGCCGTGCCGCGGTACCAGTCCACCTCGTTGACGCGCTGCTGGGCCGGCAGCAGGTCGATGAAGTCACCCATCTCGCTGCGCATGAAACTCCAGCCGCGCTGGATGTGGCGCAGCAGCGAATGCGACTTGTACTGGGTGACCACGCCGATGCGGCGCAGACCCGAGTTCACACAGTTGGACAGCGCGAAATCGATGATGCGGAACTTGCCGCCGAAGTGCACCGCCGGCTTGGCCCGGTTGTCGGTCAGGTTCATCAGGCGGGAGCCACGCCCGCCGGCCAGCACCAGCGCCATGGTCCGCCGGGCCAGCCAGCGTGTCTCGGCGCTGCGGTTGAGGTCCATTGTTTCAGTCTCCAGGGAAATCATGCCAGGCCGCGTCCCAGAGCGGGATCGACCAGTTCGTGGCTGCACAGCACCTGCACGCTGCGCGCGGGCACGGTCAGCGGGCCGGGGGAATGAGCTCCGTTGGGGGGCTGGCCCAGTGCGTGGCTGCTGTCAAAGCGACTGATCCAGACCGGCCCGCGGCTGAGCGCCGGCAGCGTGAACACCCGGTCTTCCGCGGCAGGGTTGAACAGCAGCAGCGTCTCGTGGCCGGCGTCGGGCGGGGCCAGCTGCACCATCAGCGCCCGGTCCTGGTGGTCATGCCAGTCGCTCGCCGCCAGCACGGCGCCGTCGGCTCGCAGCCAACGCACATCGGGCAGACCGTCCGGACCCGGGCGGCCCTGCAGCCAGCGGTCGCCCCGCAGTGCGGGGTCGCAGCGGCGCAGCATCGTCAGACGGGCGATGCAGGCCCCCAGGCTGCGGCTTTCCGGGGCCGTCCAGTCCAGCCAGGTCAGCGCGCCCTCCTGGCAGTAGGCGTTGTTGTTGCCCTGCTGGGAGTGGCCCAGCTCGTCGCCCATCAACAGCATGGGTGTGCCGCGCGCCAGCAGCAGCGTGCTCAGCAAGGCGCGTTGTAGTCGACCGCGCCGGGCCAGCACAGCCGGGTCGTGGGTCGGGCCCTCGATGCCACCGTTCCAGCTCAGGTTCTCGCTGTGGCCATCGCGGTTGCCTTCGCCGTTGGCCAGGTTGTGCCGTTCGTTGAAGCTCACCAGGTCGCGCAGCGTGAAGCCGTCGTGCGCGGTGACGAAGTTCAGGCTGGCCGCCGGTCGACGCGGCCGCTTGGGGTCGTGCTGGAAGCGATCGCTGGAGCCGGCCAGCCGGTGGGCCAGCTCGGCCCGGTCGGCCCGCCGATCCTCGGGGTGCAGCCAGTAGGCCCGCCAGGCATCGCGGGCCTGGTCGTTCCACTCGAACCAACCCACCGGGAAGTGGCCCAGCTGGTAGCCGTCCGGCCCCAGGTCCCAGGGCTCGGCGATCACCAGACAACGGCGCAGCAGCGGGTCGGCCTGCCAGGCGCCGAAGAAGGCGGCCCCGGCGGTGTAGCGGCCCAGGTCGTCGCGCCCCAGCGTGGGCGCCAGGTCGAAGCGGAAGCCATCCACCCCGTACGACTGCACCCAGTGCCGCAGCGCGTCGATGACCATGCGCAGCACCATCGGCTCGGCCAGGTTGAGGGTGTTGCCGCAGCCGCTCCAGTCCTGGTAGCGGCCAGGCTGGCCGGGCTCGTGGCGGTACCAGTGACGGTTGGCCAAGCCCTTCAGGCTGAGGCAGGGGCCTTGCAGGTCGGTCTCGGCGCTGTGGTTGAAGACCATGTCCAGCACCACCTCGAAACCGGCGCGGCGCAGCGTGGCGATGGCCTGGCGCAGCTCCTCGCCCGGGCTCAGGCCGTCCAGCCCGCTGGCATAGCGGGGCTCGGGCGCCATGAAGCCGATGGGCGTGTAGCCCCAGTGGTTGGACAGGCCCATGCGCTGCAGCCGGGCCTCATCGGCCCGCGCCTGCACCGGCATCAGCTCCAGCGTGGTCACGCCCAGGTGCTTCCAGTGGGCGATCAGGGCCGGATGGGCCAGGCCGGCATAGGTGCCGCGCAAGGCCTCGGGCACGTCCGGGTGCAACGCACTGGCGCTGCGTACATGCACCTCGGCCACCACGCGGTGGCCCAGCGGCACCGAGGGCACGTTGACCACCGGCGCCCGTGCCGGCGCCAGCACCCGGGCCTTCAAGGCCACGTCGCCGTTGTCGCGTGGGTGCGGGCGGCTCGGATCGGCGGGATCGAAATCCAGGTAGCGGTCCAGGTCGCCGGCATAGCGCCCCACCACCTCATGGGCGTAAGGGTCCAGCAGCAGCCGCTGCGGGTTGAACCGCAGGCCCTGGGCCGGCGCCCAGCGGCCCGCCACGCGCCAGCCATAGACCTGCCCGGCCTCAACGCCCGGCACGGTGGCGTGCCAGATACCCAGGTGGCTGTGCGGCACCGGCAGGCGCTGCCGCTCATGCCGGCCGCTGTCGTCGAACAGGCAGAGCCAGACGGCCTCGGCCTCGGGCGCCCAGACGGCGAACTGCGCGCCGCCGGCCACCAAGTGGCCGCCCAGGTGGTGCGGGTCCCCCGGCGCCAGCGCTTGCATCGTTTCAGGGCCCATCGGACTCACCCCGCCTGCCCCTGCGGCACCAGCATCACGGTGGCCAGCGGCGGCAGCGTCAGGCGCACCGACTGCGGCCAGCCATCACAGGGCACGTCCTCGACGTTCAGCGGCCCGGGCGAGACCCCGCTGCCACCGTAGACCACATCGTCGGTGTTGAGCAGCAGGCGCCAGGCGCCGCCCTGCGGCAGGCCCAGCCGGTAGCCGTGGCGCACCTCGGGTGTGAAGTGGGCGATGACGACCACCCGCTGCCCATCGGCCGCACCCGGTGCCGCACGGCGCTCGCAGGCCAGCACCGACTGCGCCGCGTCGTCGTGGCGCAGCCACTGGAAGCCGGCCGAGTCGTGGTCCAGCCGGTAGAGCGCCGGGTGGTGGCGCAGCACGCGGTTCAGGTCGCGCACCAGGCGCTGCAGCCCGGCGT
>JAYSCA010000241.1:0-4563 GCA_041915165.1 Ideonella sp. | reverse complement strand
GGCCAGCGGCAGGATGTCCTCGCGCCGCTCGCGCAGCGGCGGGATGGGCAGCGGGTACACCGACAGCCGGTGGTACAGGTCGGCCCGGAAGCGCCCCTCGCGCACCGCCGTGCGCAGGTCGCGGTTGGTGGCGGCGATGAAGCGCACATCCACCTTGCGCGGCCGGTCCGAGCCCAGGCGCTGGATCTCGCCGTTCTGCAGCGTGCGCAGCAGCTTGGCCTGCAGCACCAGCGGCAGCTCGCCCACCTCGTCCAGGAACAGCGTGCCGCCCTGGGCCGCCTCCACCCGCCCGGCCCGGTCGCCGGTGGCGCCGGAGAAGGCGCCGCGCACATGGCCGAACAGCTCGCTCTCGGCCAGGGTCTCGGGCAGGGCGGCGCAGTTGACCAGCACCAGCGGCTGGCCGCTGCGGGCCGACAGCCGGTGCAGGCGCCGCGCGAACAGCTCCTTGCCCACGCCGGTCTCGCCCAGCAGCAGCACCGGCAGGTCGCTGCGGGCCACCACCTGGCTTTCCTCCAGCAGGTGCCGCATGCCCTCGCTGTGGGCCACGATCTCCAGGTCCTCGCCGCCGGCCGCGGCCGGCGTGGCATCGCCCTCGCGGGCCCGCGCGGCCCAGGCGCCGGCCTGGCGCAGGTCCTGGTTCTCACGCTCCAGCCGGCTCATGCGTACCGCCGCTTCCACCAGGGGCTGCAGGCGCTGCAGGCGCTCGCGGTCGGCCGGGCTGAAGCGGCCCGGACGCAGGCCGTCCAGGGTCAGCACGCCCCAGGGCCGGCCGTCCTGCTGCAGCCGCAGGCCCATGCAGTCGTGCACCGGCAGCGGCTGACCATGGTGCCCCTCCACCAGGCCGTCGTAGGGGTCGGGCAGGCGGCTGTCGGCCTCAAAGCCCACCACCTCGCGGTCGGCCATGATGGCCGCCAGCCGCGGCTGCTCGGCCAGCAGAAAGCGCCGGCCCATGGCGTCGCGCGTCAGCCCCACCGCGGCCACCGGTCGCAGCACGCTGCTGCCTCCGGGCTCCAGCGCCAGGATGACCACCGCGTCGCACTGGAACTCGGCCCGCACGGCCACCGCCAGGCGCTGCAGCCGCACGGCCGCAGGCAGCAGCACCGTCAGGTCGTTCAGCAGCAGGTTCAGGTCCATGGTTCATTACACCATGAAGGGTTGTTTTGACCCTGAACCGACCATGGTGCAAATGACCTTGTTGACGCCAAGTCCCTGATTCGAAACGAGCCGGTCCCTGGCCCGGGGCTTGCCAAGGAAGGGGCATTTCCACCCCGCATGAAAGCCTTGCAATGACTGACGCCGTCTTTCTGGACCGTTCCCTGGGCGACCTGGCCCGCAGCATCCCCGGTGCCACCGCCATCTTCCATCGTCACCAGCTGGACTTCTGCTGCGGTGGCAAGCAGACCCTGCGCGACGCCCTGGCGCCGCTGGGGCTGGACCCGCAGCCGATCACCGAGGCGCTGCAGGCCCTGCAGGACGACGGCGGCGCCGAGGCCATCGACTGGCGTGGCGCCACCGCGGCCGAGCTGATCGACCACATCCTGGTGCGCTACCACGACCGCCACCGCGAGCAGCTGCCGGAGCTGGTGCGCCTGTCGCGCCGGGTCGAGACCGTCCACGCCGATCGCCCCGAGTGCCCGCACGGCCTGGCCGACCACCTGGAGGCCATGCTGCAGGAGCTGGAAAGCCACATGCAGAAGGAGGAGCAGATCCTCTTCCCGCTGATCGCCCAGGGCATGTCGCCCACCGGGCTGCCACCGGTGGAAGTGATGCGCTTCGAGCACGACCAGCACGGCCAGGCCCTGGCGCAGATGGTGAGCTTGGCCCATGGCCTGGCCGTGCCGCGCGGGGCCTGCAACACTTGGCGCGCCCTGCTGGCCGGCCTGCAGACGCTGCGCGAGGACCTGATGCAGCACATCCACCTGGAGAACAACGTGCTGTTCGAAGGCCTGAATGCGCCCGAGGCGGCCGCCGAAGGCGGCTGCGGCGGGGCCTGCGCCTGCGCGGGTGCTGCCGCTTGATTGCCCGAGCACGGGCACCCCGCACGGGCGATTCAGGGCCTTGATGGCCACTGAGCCCAGCGAGCTGCTGGCCCAGCAGCTTGGGGCTCACACCGCTTCGCCGCGTCGCCGCCGCATGGCCCGGCCGATCTCGGCCAGCACGGCGGCGTCGATCAGCCGCTTAGCCATGGGCAGCAGCTCGCGCTCCTCGCGGGCGATATGGCGCTCGTAGAGGGTGCAGAAGGCCTCCACCGCGGCCGCGTCCAGCGGGGCCGGCCGTCCCGCGGCGATCTCGGTCAGTGCGGTCCGCAGACCGGTCCACAGCTGCTCGAAGCGGCGGTGGTCGGCCTTCAGGCCGTCGGTCAGTTCGCGCAGGCACACCGCATCCGAGCCGGCCATCGATACCAGCAGCGCGGGGAAGAGGTCGGCCTCCTCGTCGGCATGGTGCTTGGGGCCGGCCAGGTCGAAGTAGCGCAGCACCGCGGTGGCGGCCTCGGCCGCGGCGTGGTCCGGGCCGTGGGCGGCCAGGTGGGGCAGCAGGCGCTGCAGCGTGGCGCACTGGTCTTCCACCCGGCGGTGGCATTCGGCCAGCATGGCCAGCGGGGTGTCGAAGCCCACCGCGGCCGTCTCGGCGCCGGGCAGGGAGATGCTCATCAGACGGGCCATCGTGGTTCTTGGTTGCGGGGCAGGCTCAGCCCGGTTTGCCATCCAGCCGCGGGCGGCTGAGGATGCCGACGTAACGGGCCAGGTAGGCCGTGAAGGCCAGCACCCACAGCATGGCCGACAGGTGCACCGCCGCCAGCAGGCCGGCCGGCCACAGCAGGGGCACGGCCACCCGCACCAGCGCGGCACCCAGCATGGCCACGAAGGCCGTGGTTTCGAAGGGGCCGGCCTGCAGCGGCCGACCGGTGTGGCCCAGCGCGGTGCGGGTGATCATGCCGATCGTCATGCCGCCGATGGTGCCCAGCGTCAGGGCGTGGGTGGCCGGGCCGAGGGGCCAGGCGTCCAGCGTGGCGCCGGCGCGCAGCAGCAGGTGCAGCGGCAGCCACAGATAGGCCGCATGCAGCACCCACACCAGCGGGTGGCGCAGTGTGCGCCAGGGCTGCCACAGGGCCCAGCGGGCGGCGTGCAGCAGGGCCAGGCCCGACAGCAGCACGGCCAGGGGCAGGCCGTGTAGTCCCAGCGCGTCGGCGGCCATCAGCAGCAGCACGCCGCCCAGCGCTGCCTGTTCCAGGCGCTCGTGGCGCCGGGCCTGCATGCCGGGCACGCCGTTGTTGCTGAACATGGGCACCACGCGCCCGGCCATCACCGCGATCATGAACAGCACCACGTCCAGCGCGATGGGCAGGCCCAGGCCCTCGGGCCAGGCCAGCCAGCCCAGCGCCTGCAGGTGCAGGCCCAGGCTGGCCAGCCCCAGGCCGGCCAGCAGCAG
Organism: Ideonella sp.; assembly: GCA_041915165.1. Taxonomy (GTDB): domain Bacteria; phylum Pseudomonadota; class Gammaproteobacteria; order Burkholderiales; family Burkholderiaceae_C; genus Ideonella. The sequence continues at coordinate 1,134 of JAYSCA010000241.1, read as the reverse complement.
CGGGAAGAAGTCGTTGCGGCGGTTGGGGCCGGCGCGCAACGCCCGCCACAGGGCCCAGGCTGAGGCCCAGGCAAAGGCGGCATTGGTCAGGCCGGCGGCCAGCAGCCAGGGTGTGAAGCCCAGCACCCGGGCCAGCAGCCACAGCGCGGCCAGGGCCTGCAGGTGGCGGCCGGTGGGCGTGGGCTGGCCGGACCAGTTGCGCCCAGCGGTGAACAGGAAGCCCACCACGATGGCCAGGGTGTAGCCGAACACCATCTCGTGCGCATGCCAGGGCATGCCGCGGGTCCAGCTCCCCAGGTGGCCGCTGAATTGCAGAGCCCACAAGGGTACCGAGAGCAGCGCCCACAGCGCCGCCAGCAGATAGAAGGGGCGAAACCCGAGCGCCCACAAGGCCCAGCGTCCCCCGGGGGCCGCCGGCACAGGTTCTTCGGGCATCAGTAGGACAGAGGCCATGGCACTAAACATCTATTTCAGATGGATGTTAAAGACGCCACCCTCGGCCCCGCAAGTTGGCCGCGATCACCCCAGCGCGGAAATGGCGTACAAGGGCGGACCTTGCGTGACCGCTTCCGGGGGGAGTCCGACCATGAGCCGCCGACAGTTTCTTGTGCAATCCAGCGCCGTGGGTGGCGCCCTGACCGGCGTAGCCGCGCCCGCGCTGGCCCAGACGGGCCACCCGGCGATCCGCTGGCGCGTGGCCTCCAGTTACCCGCGCAGTCTGGTGGGCATCTTCGGCGCGATGGACATGGTGGCCAAACGGGTGGGCGCGCTCACCGGCGGCCAGTTCAACATCACGGTCCACCCGGCTGGCGAGCTGGTGCCGCCGCTGGGCGTGCTGGATGCGGTGCAGAAGGGCACGGTGGAGGCCAGCCACAGCGCCAGTTACTTCTACATCGGCAAGGACCCGGCCTTCGGCTTCCACACCGCCATGCCCTTCGGCCTGAGCCTGCGGGCCCAGAACGCCTGGCTCTATGAGGGTGGCGGGCAGGCCTTGATCGACGAGTTCCTGGCGCCCTACGACGTCACCGTGATGGCGGTGGGCAACACCGGCGCCCAGATGGCCGGCTGGTACCGCAAGGAGATCAAGAGCGTGGCCGACCTCAGGGGCCTCAAGTTCCGCATTGGCGGCCTGGG
>JAYSCA010000240.1:0-4571 GCA_041915165.1 Ideonella sp. | reverse complement strand
GTACTTGGCCTTCTCGGGGAACAGGTCCAGCTGCTGCGTGCCCCAGACCGCGGTGGCGCCCAACTCCTCGTTGACGCCGGGCTGGAAGACCACGTGCTGGGCTTCCAGGTGCTTCTTGGCGGCCCACAGGGCCTGGTCGTAGCCGCCCAGCGGCGAGCCGCGGTAGCCGCTGATGAAGCCGGCGGTGTTCAGCCCGGCCATCGCGTCGCGGGTGCGCTGCAGCATGGGCAGGCGCACCAGGGCCTGCACCCCGCTCATGAAGGCCCGCCCGCTGGGCAGGGCGTACTTGTCATCCAGCGAGGCGGTGGCCAGGGCCTGGCGCACAGCGTCGGTCAGCGGGGCATTCATGGGACAACTCCTGGGCTGTGGGGCCCGTTGGGGAAGGCCGCGCGGCACCCGGGGTGGCTTGTGGCCGCCCCGGGCCCGGTGCGCGGCCGGGATGTGGCGTCAGTGTAGGAAGTTCGCGGCGACAAGTGCTTGCTTTCGCTTGCCGAAGCAGCTCATCTGGCGCAACATCATTTCGTCAAATACATGAACCAAGATCAAGTCATGCCAGAAAATCGAGAATCCGGGATAACCCGTGGATCTGGCGCGGTGGCATTGGACCGCTTTGATGTGGCCATCCTGCAGGCCTTGCAGCGCGATGCCCGGCAGTCCAATGCCGAGCTGGCGGCGCACATCGGCCTGTCGGCCGCGCCCACCTGGCGTCGGGTGCGGCGGCTCGAGGAACTCGGGGTCATCACCGGCTACCGCGCCGAGATCGACCGCCGCAAAATCGGCCTGGGCGTGTTGGCTTTTGTGCGGGTGGACACCGAACGCGACAACGGCGAGGCCATCCATGCCTTGGAGGACGCCATCCGCGGCCTGCCCGAGGTGATCGCCTGCCACTACATCAGCGGTGCCGGCACGTTTGAGTTGCAGGTGCTGGTGGCCGACCTGGACGCCTATTCCCGCTGGACCCGGGACACCCTGTTCGCGCTGCCCAATGTGAAGGACCTGCACACCAGCTTCTCGCTGGGCGAGGTCAAGGCTGGCGCAGCGTTGCCGCTGGACCACCTGCTGCCGGCACGCTGACGATACAAAGCTGACATACCCCCCAAGGAATGCACAGAATCCGCAGCCCGCGGGGCTTGTGCCGCGGCCTCTGCCTGACACGATTCGAGACGATGAGTTTTTCCGCAGCGAACCTTTCCGATGCCTTGCTGGGCCCCTTGGGCCCCCAGCGGGTGCGGGCGTCCCAATCGCTGCTGGCGCTGGCGCTCTATCTGGCTTTCGCGGTGGTCCTGCAGGTCGAGGTGACCCTGGACATGGTGAGCGAGGCGCAGAGTGGGCCGCTCACCCTGTTCGGTCTGGGGGGCGGTGTGCTGTTCTATGTGCTCATCCGTTCGGGGGTCAATCTGCGCATGGCGGAGCCTTCGCTGACGCGGCCGCAGATGGTGTTCGGCATGGTGGCCACTACCTGGGCCTACCTGATCAGCGGGCCGGCCCGGGGCGGCATCCTGGTGCTGATGCTGGTCATCCTGATGTTCGGCCTGTTCGGCCTGCCGCCCCACGAAGGGCGGCGCATGGCCGGGCTGAGCTTCCTGCTGCTGGCGCTGGGCATCGCCTGGCGGGCCTGGACGCAGCCGGGGCACCCGGACCTGAAGCTGGACCTGGTGCACCTGATGTTCGCGGGCATCGTCTTCTCCGGGGTGGTGGCCATCTCCGTGCGGCTGGGGCGGATGCGTGACCGGCTGCGAGAGCAGGCGGCTGACCTGAAACTGGCCCTGGCGCGCAACCAGGAGCTGGCCACTCGGGATGGGCTGACCGGCCTCACCAACCGGCGGGCCATGCTGCAGCAGATGACGATTGCCGCGCGCGAGATCGAGCGCCACGGCCAGCCGCTGGCCCTGGTGCTGTTCGATCTGGATCACTTCAAGCAGATCAACGACACGCTGGGCCATGCCGCGGGCGACCGCGTGCTGCAGCGCTTTGCCGAGGTGGCCCTGTCCGAGGTGCGGGCCGGCGACGTGCTCTCGCGCTGGGGCGGCGAGGAGTTCCTGCTGATGCTGCCGCGTTCCGGCCTGGAGGAGGCCTGGCGCTGCGCCGAGCGCATCCGCGCCCGGCTGGCGGCCCGCCCATTGGATGGTGGTTGGCGGGGCGCTTCGCTGACCTTTTCCGCCGGGGTGTCGGCCTGCTACCAGATGGACCGGCTTGACGAGGCCATCGAGGCGGCGGACCGGGCGATGTACCTGGCCAAGGCCACGGGCCGCAACCGCACCGAACTGGCCGCCGGGCCCGGCATGGGGCTGCAGCCCCACGAGGAGGACATGCTGTGAGGAAGGATCAGGCGCTGCGTCGGCGCTGTCTGCTGGGCGGGCTGCTGTTGGCCGTCGGCCTGCCTGTGGCGGGGGCCGGGGGCCCGGCCGTCAACCTGCGCATCGAATTGCGCTGGCGGCAGGAACCGGGCCCTGCCGTGGCACCGGGCACGGTCATCGTGCGCAGCGATGGCAGCCGCGTCGACCCGCACGGCCCCGGGCAGGTCTGGCGCAGTGCCCCGGCCCCGGCCGATCCGCTCTCCCCGGAAGGCAACCTGCCGGTGCTGACCGTGCGCAATGGCGCCCAGGCCCGGGTGGCGCTGACCCGCTGGCGGCCGGTGACCTCCACCGAGTGGCGCTGGCGCACCGACAGCGGCTCGGCCACCTCGGCGGCGCAGGCCACCGGCCGGGCGGAGTTGCGCGGGCACAGCGACTGGCAGCCCGACACCGCCCAGCTGACGCTGCAGCCTCGCTGGGCGGGCGGCCGCCAGCCGGTGAGCCTGGCCTATGGACTGAGCCTGCCGCAGGCGCTCGACGGTGACGCGGCCGAGGCGCCGCCACGCGTGCTGGAAGGCGAGGGCGACCTGCTGCTGCCATTGGGCCGTTGGACCCCATTGGGGCAGTGGACCGCCAGCCCGCCGACCGGCCGGAACGGCGACGTGATCACCCGCACCCGCGATGCCGGTGGCGCCGGCACGGCCGAGCTGCGCTGGCTTGAGGTGCGCATCACCCGCCCTTGAGGCGGTTGAGCGGGCGGAGCGGCCGACTCAGGAGCGCGGCCAGAGCACCCACATGCGCAGCGGCTGCTTCATGCGGCCGGCCTGGGCCTCGGCCTCGTCGCCCCAGCCCCAGAAGTAGTCGACCCGCACCGCGCCGGTGATCGCGCTGCCGGTGTCCTGCGCCATCACCAGGCGCTGCAGCGGCCGGGTGGACAGCGGCTCGGTCGTGTCCAGCCAGACCGGTGTGCCATACGGCACCGAGGCCGGGTCCACCGCGACCGAGCGGCCGGGCGTCAGCGGCACCGCCTGCGCGCCCTTGGGGCCCAGGCTGGGGTCGGGCAGCGGCTCCTCGCGGAAGAACACGTAGCGCGGGTTCTGCCAGAGCATCTCCTGCACCCGGCGCGGGTTGCGCCGCGCCCAGTCCTTGATGCCCGGCCAGGAGGCCTCGCCCGGCTTGAGCTCACCCTGGTCGATCAGCCAGCGGCCGACGGACTTGTAGGGCTGGCCGTTGTGGCCGGCAAAGGCCAGCCGCACCAGGCGCTGGCGGCCATCGGCCTCGGTCATCTGCAGCCGGCCCGAGCCCTGGATCTGCAGCACCAGCGCATCCAGCGGGTCCTCGACCCAGGCGATCTCGCGTCCCTTCAGGGCCGTTTGCGCGGCCGGTTGGGTCTCGATCTGCTGGCGGGTCCAGTAGGGCTTGCGCCAGGCCAGGTCGGGCGGCGCCTGGTAGAGCGGCACCCGCTGGGTGGCGGTGGGCCGGCGGCTGGCGGCCACCAAGGGTTCAAAGTAGCCGGTCACCAGGCCGGTGGGATCGCCCTCGGGCGACTCGACGCGGTAGACCTTCAGGTGCTGTTCCAGCCAGGCGCGGGCCGCGGCATCGTCGGCCGGCTGGGTCTGGCGCACGCCGGCGCAGACCCGGACCCAGCTCGACAGCGGGGTCTGGCAGCCGCGCTGCAGCGCCGGCCAGAGTTCCAGCGCCCGGTCCTGGCTCCAGCCGGGCAGTTCACCGAAGCTGGCCGGCACCCAGCGGGCATGGCTGCGTTCCAGCGTGCCGGCGGGGGCCGGTTGCACGGGGTGGGCCGGCGCCGGGGTTGGCGCAGGCGCCGTGGGTTCAAGGGGTACCTGGCTGCAGCTGGCCAGCAGGACAGCGCCGGTCAGGCTGGTCAACCAGGATGCCAGGCGGGCCGGGGCGGCCCACAATGGCGCAACGCCGGCACCGCGGCGGACAGGAGACGACATGGGATGGTTGCTGCTGGAAGCCCTGATCGCGGCCGGGCTCTTGGTCTTCATGGTGTGGTGGACGATGGGTTCGCGGCGCCGGCCGCAGGCACCGGCCGAGGACAAGGTACCGCCGGATGCGCCTTCGGACGCGCCGTGAGCATTGTCACCCCCGCGGCGGGAAGAAGAAGCTGCCCGGTGCCTCGCGCCAGCGTTGGCGCAAGGCCTGGTAGATCCGGCCGCGGTCCTGAAGTTTCAGGCCCTGCGAGACCATCGCCACCCGGAAGGCCAGCGCGAAGCTGACGCCCAGGTTGAGCAGCGCGGTGACCGGGATGGC
>JAYSCA010000239.1:0-4590 GCA_041915165.1 Ideonella sp. | reverse complement strand
GATACCGCCCCGCTGGGGCTTGAAGATCGGTCGTCACAGCGAGCCGATTTGTTGAACCGCCCACTGCGGACCCGCACGGTGGGTGGTGTGGGGGCTGGGAGCTAGATACTCCCGGCTACCCGATTAGCCATTACCTACACGATGGTGAGGAGTGTCTTTGCCAAGGTCTCATGTACGTCAGCAAGCGCCATTTGGACGGTTCCGATGTACATGTCGAAGCGGGTGTCACTGCGGAAGCAGCTCCCAATGATTCCACCGTGGACACTCCAATTCCGCATGGCATAGATCAGCAGGGGGAGGTCAAGAGTTGCAAAGTTCCCCGAGGTCAACGCGTTTCGAATTACTTTCCCTGTGGCCATGTTTTGGACGTCGGCTGGCGTGTACTTATAGAAGAGAGAGTGCAGAGTCGTAACTGTCTGACCCGCCGGAACTCCGGGAACTCTCGTGTTGATATGGATCGCAAGAAGCCGCTGCAACGTGGATTCATGAGATGCTACGGTGGCAGCGTTGAGGCCGGCTTTGCCAAAGATGAAACGGAAGCGTTGGAGTTCGCTCTTTGCCGTTGTTCCGCCAAACAGATCGAGTATGGACGGTCTTGAGAACAGCGCGTTCATCCCGGACCAAGCCAGGTTGAATCTCACCATTTCAGTCACGCCGGGGGATCTTGCTGATTTGTTGAGGAACTTGCTCCCGTAGTTCAACGGATGCAAATGGCTCGCCCTGCGAGTCCAATCGATGGCCACGCCCAACCCGATCAGTCGTTCCGATTCTTCCTCCGTTTGAATTTGCGGATCGGGCAACCGGCGCTCCAGCTTTTTTGCTGCCTTTGCATAGGTCTGACTGGCGACTTCGAATTTGTTTTTCGCAGTTGTCACGAAGACTCTCCCTGTGATGGCTAACTAGTTATATACGTCAAAAGTGACGCATGACACCCCGACAAGACGGATAAAATTCCAGCGCGTTGTTTGCCAATTGCCTGTCTCGGTTGAGAATTTTCTGTCCGATGCAGGATAGCATTCCACGCGGCGGCGTCAAAAGCGGCAAAGCCACCCCCATTTGGGGGTGAGATTATCCTGGCGGTGATCTGGAACCCATCCATCAGCGGCCAAACAGCCCCTTGATCATCTGCCCCACGCCTTCCACCACCCCGCCGACGCTCACGCCCACCGATTTGGCCAGCCCGGTGGCGAAACGCTGGGCCAGGCTGTCGTTGACCGAAAAGTTCGGGTCGTCCAGCCGGCCGTCCAGCGTGAAGTGCACCTCAATGCGCCCTTTCTCGGCCAGGGTGTCCAGCACGGCCTGGCGGCCGGCGGTGCCCAGGCGGTCCCACCAGCCGCTGCCGTGGCCCAAGGTCAGGTCGGTCAATGTGACCGTGCCTGGCGCGTGCAGGCGGTTGGCCTTCAGGTCGACCTGCATCGCCAGGTCCAGCCGGCCCTGGCGGATGCCGCCGGCATTGACCGTCAGCAGGTAGGGCTGCAGCACCCGCAGGTCTACCGTGTGCAGTTGGGCTTTCAGCCGCGCATCGTGGCGTGCCGGGGTCAGGCTGCCTTCGATCTTCAGCTGGCCGTCGTGGTTGGCCGCGCCACCGGCGCCGCGCAACAGGCCCTGGATGTCGAGTTGGATGGGTTGGGCCAGCCGGGGCAGGTGCAGCCCGTCCACCTGGGCGGACAGATCGTCCAGCTGCAGGTGGTGGGGCCGGCGCAGCGCCGGGCGCAAGGAGTCGTCGTACAGGTCCACCCGCACCCCGCTCAGCCGCAGCTGCTGGATGACCAGGGTGTCCGGGCCATCGGCCGGCGCCGATGCGGCGGAGGCCGGGGCGGCAGGGGAGGAGGGCGTGTCGAGCAGGCCGGGCAGCAGCCGCAACCGGCCGCCGCGGTCCCGCAACAGGCTGATGTGGCCGTCTTCCACCACCAGCTGGCGGATGCGCCAGGGCCCGCTCCACAGGCTGCGCAGTTCGGGCTGGACCCAGATGCGCCGCGCTGAGGCTTCTTCCGGGTCGGGCCAGCCGGGGGCGGCGGCCAGTTGCAGACCGGTGATGGTGACGCCGTTCCAGTCCACCGTCAGCGCCTGCACCTGGGCCCGCGGCCCCAGGGCCTGCCGCAGCGCGCCCTGCAGCTTCCACAGGGCCGCCTGCCAGGCGCCCCAGAGCCCGGCACACAGCACCACCCCGCCGGCCAGCGCCCAGAGGCTGCGCCGCGTCATCTTCGATATGGCCATGCCGGCATTGTCGCCAAGCGTGGCGGTGGGCCGGACGGGCTCGGCACAATCGGCGCATGTCGCATCCGCTTCCCGAATCCGCCTCGGCCTCGGCGTTGTTCCCGTCTTTGCCCGGGGCGCCCGGGGCCGAACTGCCTTTGCTGGGCGTGGATTTCAGCAGCGCCCCCAGTCGCCGCAAGCCGGTGGTTCTGGCCTGGGGGCGGCGGGTGGGGGCCAGCGTGCGGCTGGATGCGGTGGAACGCTGCGCCACCCTGGCGGCCCTGGCCGAGCGCCTGTCCGCCCCGGGGCCCTGGCTGGGCGGCTTTGACCTGCCGTTTGGCTTGCCGCGTGACTTGCTGGTCAGCTGGGGTTGGCCGCTGGACTGGGCGGCGGCGATGGCGCTTTACGCCAGCCTGCCGCGCCCCGAGCTGCGGGCCCGCCTGGCGGCGTTCTGCGCCGCCCGGCCGGTGGGGGACAAGTTCGCCCACCGGGCCTGCGACCGGCCGGCGGGCTCCTCGCCCAGCATGAAGTGGGTCAACCCGCCAGTGGCCTGGATGGCCCACGTCGGGGTGCCCCTGTTGCGAGCGGCCGGCGTGACGCTGGTGGGCCATGCCGCGGGCGACCCGGCACGGCTGGCGCTGGAAGCCTACCCGGGCCTGCTGGCGCGGGCGGTGCTGGGGCGGCGCAGCTACAAGAGCGATGAGCTGGCCAAGCAGACGCCCGAGCGGCTGATCGCCCGCAAGGACCTGGTCGAGGCCTTGGAGCAAGGGCGCCAGCCCTGGGGCCTGCGCCTGCGGCTGAGCCACGCCCAGCGCGATGCGCTGGTGGACGACGCCCGCGGCGACACGCTGGATGCGGTGCTGTGCCTGATGATGGCCGCCTGGGGCGCCGCGCAGCCCCGCTACGGCTGGCCGGCGGCGGCGGATCCGCTGGAAGGCTGGATCCTGGGGGCGTGAGGCCGCTGCAGGTTCAGGGGGTGGTCAGGCTCATGGACCACAGGCCGGCGCTTGAGGTCGAGGTTTGGGTGACATAGGCCGCGCTGCCAATCGTTCCCCAGGGGTCAATGGCTGTGCAGTCTTTCTCACTGTCGCTGCTGTCAGCGTAGAACGTGTTGGTGCTCAGGCAGAAGAAGACTTGGCCCGCTTGCTGTTCAACCGACCAGTGCATGTTGCCGGTGGCCAGCACAGCAGCACCGGCATTGCAGTTCTCGTACATGGTGAACTGCTCCAACACGCCGCTGCTGCCGATGTAGGCGCTCGCAGGCACGGGGCTGGCAGCCGGTGAAACGATTTCGCAGTAGCCGGTTTCTTCGTTGACACTGCCCATGTAAGCCAGGTTGTCATCCAGATACAGATAGTTGGTGGATGTCGTCGGGGTATAGCCGGGAACAGCGATCGTCAGCAGCGAATTCAGCACATGGCCACCGATGCCGTTGCCCTTGAATTCGGCATCCGGCATCGTTTTCAGCCTCAGCGAGGCCGTGGTGTCATAGTAGGTTGGCGCGGCACCACTCGGTTGCCAAGTGGTGGTCCCCTGCAGTGCCCAGCTGTAGCCCCCGAGGTACAGCTTCTCCCACGCCGTGCCAACGGCGTAGGACGTGGTGGAACCCGCTTCGCTGCTGCTGCCGCCGCCACAGGCGCTCAAAACAGCGGTGGCCAGCAGCGCGGCAGACACACGGTAGAAACGTTTCATCGGCCCTCCCTGGGCATTCCCGGACAAGGGTCAATGCTACCCCGCGCGTGGGCCGTCAGGTCTGGGGGCGCATCAAGGTGCTCTTGCCGAACAGGCTCTCGATCAGGTCCACCGCCAGCGTGGCGGTCTTGTTGCGCACGTCCAGCGCGGGGTTGAGCTCCACCACGTCCAGGCTGGCCAGCCGGCCGGTGTCGGCAATCATCTCCATGCAGAGCTGGGCTTCGCGGTAGGTGGGGCCGCCCGGCACGGTGGTGCCCACGCCCGGGGCGATGTCCGGGTCCAGGAAGTCGACGTCGAAACTGACGTGCAGGTGGGTGTTGGCGTCCAGCGTGGCCAGGGCCAGCTCCATGGTGTGGCGCATGCCCATCTCGTCGATGTAGCGCATGTCGAACACTTCCAGGCCTTGTTCGTGGACGAAGCGTTTTTCGCCGGCGTCGACGCTGCGGATGCCGATCTGACGCACCCACTTGGGGCTGATGGCCGGCACCTGGCCGCCGATCTCGATCAGCTCCTGGGGCCCGAAACCGCACAGGCAGGCCACCGGCATGCCGTGGAGGTTGCCGCTGGGGGTCAGGGCGCTGGTGTTGAAGTCGGCGTGGGCGTCCAGCCACAGCACGCGCAGCTTCTTGCCGGTGTCGCGGCAGTGGCGGGCCACCGCGCTGATCGAGCCCAGCCCCAGGCAGTGGTCACCACCCAGCAGGA
>JAYSCA010000238.1:0-4620 GCA_041915165.1 Ideonella sp. | reverse complement strand
CTTCCAGCGAGTCCGCGGTGGCGTCGAAATGCCAGGGCGGGCCGGGCGGCGGCGGGGGATCGGTGTGGTCCCAGCGCGGACGCAGCAGCACCAGCCGGGCCAGGCCGCGCTGGCGGATCACGCCCAGGGCCTGCAGCACGCGGTGGCCCTGCGGGCTCTCGGCCTCGGGCAGCTCCACCAGGAACACCAAGCCCAGCGCGTCGAGGGCCTCGTCGTCCTTGGGCGTCACGCATTCGTCCAGTGTGAAGTGGCGGGCATCCAGGCCCTGGTGGCGCAGTACCCGCACCAGCAGCTCGGCCACCAGCTCGGATTCGGTGCTGCCGCTGCTCAGGCACAAGGTGACGGAACCCGGTGGGGCGTGGACCGGGCCGAGGCTGTCCCCGCTGGCCTGCAGCCGGGCCTGGCGCAGCCCCAGGCCCAGATGGGCGCTGTCCAGCGCGGTGGGGTGGCGCCGGCCGCGTGCGCGGCGGCGGGTGGCCGGGTCCCGGGCGATGGTGTCGAACAGGTCGTTCACGGCGCAGCGGGCCTTGGCCTGCTGGGCCTCGCTGATCAAGCCCTGGGCATAGTCGGCCCGCGCCAGCTCGAAGGCGGGCAGGGCCACGCGGTCGAAGTAGCGGGCCAGGCTGTGCTTCTTCAGATAGCCCTGCGCGTCCGAGACGATCTCCACCAGGTTGCCGGTCAGGCTGCGCTGGTAGAAACGCTGCGCCAGCGTCAGGGCGGGCGAGTCCCCTAGCAGCAGGTCCAGGAAGGACAGGGCCGGCACGTGGCGGCCGGCCACCACCAGGCACAGCGTCAGCGGGGTGGACATCAGCAGGCCCACCGGCCCCCAGACGGCCCCCCAGAAGATGGCCGACACCACCACCGAGAACGGTGACAGCCCGGTGCTGTGGCCATACAGATGGGGCTCGACGCCATTGGCCGCGATCAGCTCGATCACGGCGAAGACCAGCAGCGTGCCGCCCACCAGGCCCCAGCCGGGCTCGGCCGCGGCGGCCATGGCGGCCGCGCTGAGGGCGGCGGCGGGGTAGCCGACATAGGGCACGAAGCGCAGCAGCGCGGCCAGCGCGGCCCAGACCACTGGCTGCGGCACGCCGATGGCCGCCAGCAGCCCCCAGGTGACCACGCCCACCCCGGCGTTGACGGCGAACTGGGAAGCGAAATAGCGCGACAGCCGCTGGCCGGCATCGTCGAAGGCCACGGTGGCGCCGCGCAGGTCCTGCCCGCCGGCCAGCCGCAACAGCCGGTCGCGCAAGGCGTCCTGTTCCAGCAGCAGGAACACCAGCACCAGGGCGACCACGCCGACGGTGCCGAGTGGCCCCCACAGCGTGCCCAGCACGCGCGCCAGCAGAGCGGTCGAGGAGCCGGCACTGCCTTCGGCGGGGGCGTGGCCCGTGGTGGAAGGTGTTGACGGCAGGGGGACCGCGCCCTCAAGCGGCGTGCCCTCGCCGCTGGGGCCCAGACTGGCCAGGGAGGACAAGGGCCCCAGGCTGAGCGAGCGCACGGCCTCGGCCTTGTCGCGCAGATGCGCGGCGTAGCTCGGGAGGTTGCTGGACAGGCTGGCCAGCTGCAGCGCCAGGGCGGCCGCAATGCCGGCCAGCAGCAGGCCGACCAGACCCAGGGCGAGCAGCGAGGCGCCGGTCTGGCCCGGACCGAGGCGGCGGATTTGCCGCACCAGCGGGCTCAGCACGAAGGCGAACATCGCCGCCAGCGCGATGGGCATCAGCACCTCACGGCCGAGGACGATCAGACCCAGGATGGCCGCAGTGGCCAGGATGCGCAGGGCGATCGCGTCGCCACGGGCACCGGGAGAGGAATTCATGGAAGACAGCGGGCCGGGCAGGCCCCAGGGACGGGAACAGCGCCGATGATGACACCGCCCCGGCGGTCGCGGGTTGGTTTCAGGCCAGGAGGCCGCAGCTGCGCAGCACCATCGTCAGCACATGGGCTTCGGCCCGCGCCTGGTCGGCCGCGGTGTAGCTGCGGTGGCCCAGCACGGCCCGCACCTGCACATCGAAATCGGCGTAGGTCTGGGTCGCGGCCCAGATCGTGAAGAAGAGGTGGGTGCTGTCCACCGGGGCCATCCGGCCGGCGGCAATCCAGCCATCCACCACGGCGGCCTTGTCCAGCACCAGACTGCGCAGCTCGCCGCGCAGCGAAGCGCCCACCACTGGTGCGCCGTGCAGCAGCTCGTTGGCGAACACCTTGGAGGCATCGGGCCGCTCGAAGCTCAGCGCGAGCTTGGCCTTCACGTACTGGGTCAGGGCGTCGCGCGGGTCGGCCTCGGCGCGCAGGACCACGGTGGGGGCCAGCCAGTCGTGCAGCACGGTGTCCAGCACGGCCTCGTAGAGGTCTTTCTTGCTGCCGAAGTAGTAGTGCAGGTTGGCCTTGGGCAGGCCGGCCTTGTCGGCGATCTCGGCCATCGTCGCGCCCTCGAAACCGGCGTGGGCGAAGACCTGTTCGGCCGCGCGCAGGATGGCGGCCTCGTTGGCCTGACGGATCTGGCCCTTGCGGCCGTCGGCCGCGTGCGAACGGGAAGGAGAGGGGGCGGTGCTGGACATGGGGGCGCCCATGATAGGGCCCCGCCCGGTGGCGGGGCCCTGCTCGGCGCAGTCCCTTACTTCTGGGCGGCGTCCCAGACGGCGTGGGTCATCGCCGCCGTGCCGGGGTCCTTCTTGATCACCGGTGCGCTGCCACCGCTCATCAGCACCTTGACCGTGCGCTGGTAGGCGGCCGGGTCCAGGTAGCCGATCTTGGGCGTGTTGGCGTTGCTGATCAGCTTGGCGATGTTCTCCATCTGACGCTTCTGCACCGCCAGCGTGGCGCTGCCGGAGGCGTCCTGCGCGACCACGATCTTGGCGGCTTCCTCGGGGTTCTTCACCGCCTCGTTCCAGCCCTTGAAGCTGGCCTTCAGGAACTTGGCCATCTTGGCGACGAAGGCCTTGTCCTTCAGGTTGGGCTCCAGCACGTACAGGCCGTCTTCCAGCGAGGCCACGCCTTCCTTCTCATAGAAGAAGGTGGTCAGGTCGGTTTCCTTGATGCCGGCGTCGATGACCTGCCAGTACTCGTTGTAGATCATCGTCGAGATGCAGGCCGCTTGGTTCTGCAGCAGCGGGTCGACGTTGAAGCCCTGCTTGAGGATCTTGATGTCGGAGCCCGGCTTGTAGCCCAGCTTGTTCATCCAGTTCAGGAAGGGGTACTCGTTGCCGCCGTACCAGACGCCCAGGGTCTTGCCCTTCAGGTCCTTCGGGCTGTGCACGCCGGCCGACTTCTTGCAGGTCAGCATCAGGCCGGACTTGTCGAACACCTGGGCGATGTTGACCAGCGGCACGCCGGCCTCACGCGCGGCCAGCGCGTCGGGCATCCAGTTCACCACCACGTCGGCCGACTTGCCGGCGATGACCTGCACCGGCGAGATGTCCGGGCCACCGGCCTTGATCGTCACGTCCAGGCCCTCGGCCTTGTAGTAGCCCTTGGCCGCGGCCACGTAATAGCCGGCAAACTGGGCTTGCGGCACCCACTTCAGCTGCAGCGTGACCTTCTCGGCCGCCTGGGCACCCAGGCACAGCGCACCGGCGGCCAGGGCCAGCACCGAGCGGCGGATCATCGGGATCGAAAGCATCATCGAAAAAGCTCCTCGTGTGGAGTGGGTTGGGATGAGGGAGGGAAAGGAAGAGGGCTCAGCGGCTGCGGAAGGCCGGGTGCCAGAAGTTCACCCGGTGCTCCAGGGTTGACAGCAGCGCGTAGAGCAGCGAGCCGGTGACGGAGGCCAGCACGATGGCGGCCCAGACCAGTGGCATGTTCATGCGGGCCGCCTCGGTCGAGATGCGAAAGCCCAGCCCGGCCGTGGGCGAGCCGAAGAACTCGGCCACGATGGCGCCGATCAGGGCCAGCGTGGCGTTGACCTTCAGCGCGCCGAAGATGTGCGGCAGCGCGGTCGGCAGGCGCAGCCACAGCAGCGTGCGGCGGTAGCCGGCGGCGTAGCTGTGCATCAGCTCGCGCTCCAGCTTGCCGGCGGCGTCCAGCCCGGCCAGGGTGTTGATCAGCGCCGGGAAGAAGGTCATCAGCACGATCACCGCGGCCTTGGACGGCCAGTCGAAACCGAACCACATCACCGCGATCGGCGCCACGCCCACCAGCGGCACGGTGCTGGTCAGCGCGGCCAGCGGCTGCAGGCCGCGTTGCAGGAAGGGCGCGCGGTCGATCGCGATGCCGGTCAGCACGCCCAGGCCATTGCCCAGCACGTAGCCGATCAGCACCGACTTCAGCACGGTCTGCACGAAGTCGCCGCCCAGCGTGCCCAGGTTGTCCCACAGCGCGACCGCGACCTGCGACGGCGCCGGCAGCAGCACCCGCGGCACGTCGAACACGGTGACGCCCACTTCCCAGAAGTAGAGCAGCCAGAGGCCGAACAGGCTGGCGGTGGCGGTGCCGATCCAGCGGGCGTCCGGCAGGGCGGCCAGCGTCTGGATGCTGCACTGGGCCAGGGCCAGCAGCGCGAGCAGGCGCAGCCCGTCGCCGCCCTGCAGCGGCGTGGGCAGCCCTTGCGACAGCACCGCGGCGGCGGCCAGCACCAGCAGCAACTGCAGACCGGCCCACAGCCAGCGGGCCTGCGGCCGCAGC
>JAYSCA010000237.1:0-4629 GCA_041915165.1 Ideonella sp. | reverse complement strand
AGCATCGAGGGCAGGAAGAAGAAGAAGGTGGCCTGCAGCGCCTGCATCTGGTTGCGCGCCAGCGTGGAGAAGGTGAAGCCCACCGCCAGGTTGGCCAGCATGAAGACACCGATCATGCCCATCAGCAGCAGGAAGCTGCCTTCCATCGGCACCTCGAACAGAAAGGCCCCGGCCGCCAGGATCACGCTGAGCTGGATGTAGCCCACCAGCACATAGGGCAGGATCTTGCCCAGCATCACCTCCACCGGCCGCACTGGCGTGGCCAGCAGATTCTCCATCGTGCCGCGCTCGCGCTCGCGGGTCATGGCCAGGCCGGTCATCATCACCATGGTCATGGTCAGGATGGTGCCGATCAGGCCCGGCACGATGTTGTAGCGCGACAGGCCCTCGGGGTTGTAGCGGCGCTGGATGCGCAGCTCGTAGGGCGCATTGCCCGCCTTCAGGCCGGCCAGCGGCCCGACCAGGTCGCGGTCCAGCGCGCTGGCGCTGACCTGACCCAGCGCGGCCAGGGCGTTGCTGGCGGCGCTGGGGTCGGTGGCGTCCACGCTGATCAGCACCGCCGGCTTCTCGCCCCGCACCACGCGGCGGCTGAAGTCGTCGGGAACCACGAAGAGGAACTGCACCTCGCCGTCTTCCACCAGCGCGTCGCCCGCGGTCTCGCTGTCGGGCTGGTGGGTGATGTGGAAGTAGCCGGTGTTCTCCAGCGTGGCCAGCAGGGTGCGCGCCAGCGGCCCGCTGTCGTGGCTGACCACCGCCGTGGGCAGGCCCTTGGGGTCGGTGTTGATGGCGTAGCCGAACAGCACCAGCTGGATGATGGGCACGCCCACCGCCATCGCGAAGGTGGGGCGGTCCCGCATCATCTGCTGGAACTCCTTGACGAAGATGGCCCACAGCCGGGCGAGGCTGAACAGGCGCTTCATCACGCGGCCTCCATGTTGTCGCGGCTCTGGCCGATCAGGCCGATGAACACATCTTCCAGCGTGGCCTGGGCGGGCGCCCAGTGCAGGCCCGGCTGCTGGCGCCAGGGGGCAATGGCCTGCTCCAGCGCGGCCGGCGTGTTGCCGGCCACGTGCAAGGCGCTGCCGAAGGCGGCCACGCTCTGCACGCCCGGGGCCTCTTTGAGCGGGGTGACCAGCGGGGCCAGGGCCGCCGGGTCGTCCCGGTCCGAACGCACGGCCCAGACCGTCAGGCCCGACTGGGCGATGATCTCGCGCTCGGTGCCACGGGCCAACAGGTGGCCGTAGGCGATGTAGACCAGCTCATGGCAGCGCGCGGCCTCGTCCATGTAGTGGGTGGAGACCAGCACCGTGATGCCCTCGGCCGCCAGGCGATGGATCTCGTCCCAGAAGTCGCGCCGGGCCTTGGGGTCCACGCCCGCGGTGGGCTCGTCCAGCAGCAGCAGGCGCGGCCGGTGCAGCAGGCAGGCGGCCAGGGCCAGGCGCTGCTTCCAGCCGCCCGAGAGCGCGCCGGCCAGCTGGCGCTGGCGGCTCACCAGGCCCAGGCGCGCCAGGGCCTCGTCCACCTCGCGTTTGCGATCGGGCAGCTCGAACAGGCGGGCGATGAAGTCCAGGTTCTCGCGGATCGACAGGTCCTCGTACAGGCCGAAGCGTTGCGTCATGTAGCCCACCTGGCGGCGGATCTCCAGCGCGTCGCGTCGCAGGTCCAGGCCCAGGCAGTGGCCTTCGCCCTCGTCGGGCGTCAGCAGGCCGCAGAGCATGCGGATGGTGGTGGTCTTGCCGCTGCCGTTGGGCCCCAGGAAGCCGCAGATGCGGCCCGGGCGCAGCTGCAGGTCCACGTGGTCCACCACGGTGGTCGTGCCGTAGCGCTTGGTCAGGCCGCGCACATCGATGGCCCAGTCCATCGGGGCGGTGTCGGTGGGCGTGTCCATGGCCGACTCAGCGGGTGGCAGCCGGGCGCACATCCAGCGGCTGGCCCGGGCGCAGGCGCAGGGCATCGGCCGGCGCCGGGCGGGCCTCCACCAGGAAGACCAGCTTGCTGCGCTGGGTGTTGGAGTAGATCACCGGCGGCGTGTATTCGGCCTGCGGCGCGATGCGGGTGATGTGGGCCGCGATGGGCGCGCCGCAGCCGTCGCAGTTCAGGCTCACCGCCTGGCCCACCTGCAGCTGGCCGATCAGCGCTTCCGGCACGTAGAAGCGGGCCTTGCGGTGGTCGGGCGGCAGCAGCGAGAGCACCGGCTGCCCCGCGGGCACGTACTCGCCCTGGCGGAAGAAGGTGTCGGCGATCAGCCCGGCGGCCGGGGCCATCTGCCGGGCCTGCTGTTCACGCCAGGCCGCCTGGGCCTGGGCCTCTTGCGCCGCCTGGGTGTTGGCCTGGGCGGCCGCCAGCTCGGCGGGCCGGGCGGTCGGCTGCTCGGCGGTCTTCAGGGCGGCCTCCAGCTCGCTCACCTTGTCATGGGCCTGGCGGGCCGCGGTGGCCGCGTTGTCCAGCTGGGACTGCGAGATGAAGCCCTGGGACACCAGCGTGCGCTGGCGCCGCAGCTCCGCGTCGGCCAGCGTGGCCGCCGCGCGGGCCTGGGCCAGCTGAGCCCGGCTGACGGCGATCTGCGGGGCACGCAGCCCGGTCTGTCCGTTGACCGCCTGGGCGTGTGCGGCCTGCACCTGCGCCTCGGCCTGGGCGCGGGCCGCACGGGCGGCCACGTCGTCCAGCTGGAACAGCGGCGCACCGGCGCTGACCGTCTGACCCTGGGTGACGGCCAGTTGGGTCAGCGTGCCGGCCACCGGGGCCGCCACGTAGACATAGTCGCCCTCCACATAGCCAGACCAGGCCGCCGGGCCGGCGGGCTGGCAGCCGGCCAGACCGAGGGCCACGGGCAGGGCACCCAGGGCGGCCAGGCCCCCGCGCCGGTGCCAAGGGGTAGGTGTCGCGGTGTTCATGCGGGCCCTCCAGGGCAGTCGGGTCGGGGACTCAGGGCGGTCAGGGCCAGGTCCAGCCGCTGGGTCAGCGCCTCGTCGGTGAGGACCTGTTCGCTCAGCCGGTCCCCCAGCAGGCCGGGGGCCACGTCCTGGCGCTGCAGGCCGGTGGCGACCAGCGTGGGCGCGTTGACCGCGCCCATCAGGAACAGAAAGGTCTGGATGGGCGGCAGCGGCAGCAGCTCGCCGGTCGCCCGGGCCTCGGCCATCAGCCCCAGCAGCAGCCCCATGTGGCGGGGCGCGTTGGTCTGTAGAAAGGACTGGACCACCGGCTCGCCCTGGGCCATGTCCAGGGCCAGGCGGGCCGCGATGTCGCGGTGCTGCAGCAGAAAGCGGCCCAGGGTCAGCAGGGCCGCGCGCAGACGGTCGCGCGGGCCGCCCTGGCGGCTGCCCTGCACGTTCAGCTCGGCAAACAGGCCTTCGTAGAGCTGTTGCAGCACCGCGCGCAGAAAGGCCGGCTTGCCGCCGAAGTGGTAATGCACCATGGCGGGCTGGGTGCCGGCGTGCTCGGCCACCTTGCGCAGCGACAGGCCGGCGCAGCCGCACTGCGGGTACAGCAGCAAGCCGCTGGCGAGCAGGGCCTGGTCGACGGCTTGGGAGGGGCGGGCCATGGCGCGTTTTTAGCCGAATGGCCAGTAATTCGTCAAGCCGGCGTCTGGCCACGGTCTGCGGCCCGGGTACAGTGCGGCGATGCCCTCGGACCTGCCCGTTGCTTCCGGATGGCCCTGGCCGCGCCCGCTGGCGCTGTGTCGCGCGATCTACCCCCAGCCTGGCCTGACCGCGCTGCGCCGGCGCTGGCGCCTGGCCTGGCTGTTCTGGCGCCACCGGGCCCTGCACCAGCGGCTGCGTCAAGGGCCGGGCGGACTGCCCTGGGCCGAACTGGCGCAGGCCCAGCCCCGCCTGTTCCGCAAGCCGTATCTGAGTTATCCCTGCGTCGGCTGGCCGCTGGCGCAGCGGGCCGATCATCTGCTGGCGCACCACCGGTTGGCCTGGGCCTGCCTGGGGCCGCGCCTTTGGCGCCAGGCCTGTCTGGGCGATTCCGCCGGGGCGCTGCTGGGGCAGATCGCCCTGCCGCAGGGGCAGGGGGCGCTGTCGCTGCGGCTGCAGACGCTGACCCGCTTCGAGCGCGAGGGCGACCTGAGTCTGGTGCTGCTGGACCCGTTCGGTACCGTGCTCTACACCCTCACGTTTTCGTTCGAGGTCACGCCCGGCGGGCCCGGGCTGCTGATCGGCGCGATGCACGGCCAGCTGCCGGTGGCAGTGGCGCGCCACCTGACCCGGTTGGCCCACGGGCTGCGGCCGCAGAACCTGTTGCTGTGGGCCCTGCAGCAACTGGCCGGGATCTGGGGGCTGGTGCGGCTGCGGGCCGTCGGCCAGACCCGCCATGTCTCCCACGGCACGGACCGGGCGGCGCAGGTGCACTTCGACTACGACGGCCTCTGGGCTTCGGCCGGCGGCCAGGCGCTGGGCGATGGCTTCTGGGCGCTGCCCGGCGTGGCCCAGCGCAAGGCGATGGCAGAGATCCCGTCGCACAAGCGGTCCCAGTACCAGCGCCGCTACGCTTGGCTGGACGGGCAGGCGGCGGCGCTGCGGCAGGCCTGGGAGGCCGCCTGCTAAACTGATCGCCTCACGGCGCCGATTTGTTCCGGATTGCGGGCGCCCAACAAATGCCGCTAAAGAGGGACCCCGAGCTCCAATC
>JAYSCA010000236.1:0-4658 GCA_041915165.1 Ideonella sp. | reverse complement strand
AGTCAGTCCGTCCCAACATCGTGCAGGCGATACGCGCCTATCGGGTCGATGACCTGATGCGCGCGGCCCAGGAATCGGGCCAGCACTTTCTGTTCGCCAATCTGACCGATGCCCAGTCCAAGCAGGATGTGCTGGAGACCATTGCGACCTCGTTCCTGTTCCCGCAGCACTTCGGCAAGAACCTGGATGCGCTCTACGACTGCATGACCGACCTGGTCAACAAGTCGGGCGCGCAACCGGGCTTCGTGGTGGTGCTGGAGCACATTCCGGACAACGGCAAGTTCGACCGCGAGTCGCGCGAGCAGCTGCTGGACGTGTTCCGGGATGCCGCGGACTTCTGGGCCGACCGCAAGGTCCCGTTCCGATGTTTCTATTCTTTTCAGTAGCCCGCTCCCAAGAAAACGGGTCATGGGAGCGGGCTGCTGAAACGGCCCCCACGAAGCCGGCCACCAAGGCCAGCACCAAAGCAGGCACCAACCCCAACTTCGGCATGAACATGCCGATGATGTGCAGTGCCTTCGACACCGCGATGTGGCGCGACGCGGCCTGAGCGGCTGCGACACCTTCCGCCCACACGCCACGGCCCGCTTCGGCGGGCCGTGAGCCTTTCTGTGTCAGGCCGCGGGCCCCGCCAGGGCCTGCGCCAGCGCGACGTATTCCGCCACCGGCACCTCCTCGGCCCGCCGCTGCAGGTCGAAGCTGCCACCAAAGCCCTGCTCGTCCAGCCAGCGGCCCAGCGAGTGGCGCAGCAGCTTGCGCCGCTGCGAGAAGGCGACCTGCACCATCTGCTCAAAACGGGGCAGGTCGAGTGACACCGGCGTCGGCCAGGGCAGCATGCGCACCACCGCGGAATCGACACGCGGCGGCGGGTCGAAGGACTCGGGCGGCACATCCAGCAGGGCCTCGATGTGGTAGCGCCACTGCAGCATGACCGACAGGCGGCCGTAGGCCTTGTGGCCCGGCGTCGCAGCCATGCGGTCCACCACCTCCTTCTGCAGCATCAAATGCTGGTCCTCCACCCGGTCCGCCCAGGGCAGCAGGTGGAACAGGATGGGGCTGGAGATGTTGTAGGGCAGGTTGCCGATCACGCGCAGCTTGCCGCCCAGGCGCTCGGCCAGGGCGCCGAAATCCACCGTCAGCACGTCGGCCTCGACCACGTCGACATCGCCGCGCTTGCGCAGGCGGGCGGCCAGGTCGCGGTCCAGTTCGATCACGGTCAGGTGCTGGCAGCGCGCCAGCACCGGCTCGGTCAGCGCGCCCAGGCCAGGGCCGATCTCGACCAGCGGCTGGCCCGGGTGCGGGTCGATGGCGCGGACGATGTCATCGATCAGCGCGGTGTCGGTCAGGAAGTGCTGGCCGAAGCGCTTGCGCGCGTGGTGACCGGTGCCGGCACTCACAGCGGGGGCTCGCGCATCTCGATGAAGGCGTGGCTGCGCAGTTCATCGAGCCAGGCGGTGTAGGCATCGTTGTACTTGCGCTCGCTCAGCACCGCGCGCGCCTGGTTGCGCAGTTGCTCGGGGCTGACCTGCACGTCGCGCCGATCCATCACCTGGATCAGGTGCACGCCAAAGCGCGACACCACCGGCTGCGAGATGCCGCCCTTGGGCAGCGCATTCATCGCGCTCTCGAACTCCGGCACGAAGGATCCCGGCGAGGTCCAGCCCAGATCGCCCCCAGCGGCAGCGCTGCCGTCTTCGGAGTACTCCCGCGCCAGGTCCTCAAAACGGGCCTTGCCGGCCAGGATCTGGCTGCGGAAATCCGCCAGCCGGCGTTGGGCATCTTCCACCGACAGCTGGGCCGAAGGCCGCAGCAGGATGTGGCGGGCCCGCGTCTGCGTGACCTCGCCCACCTTCGATTCGGCCCGCGACAGCAGCTTGAGCAGGTGGAAGCCCGCGCCGCTGCGCAGCGGCTGCGGCGTCACGCCGCCCACCGGCAGGAAACGCACCGCATTGACGAACAGATCCGGCAGCCGGTCCACCGGCCGGCCGCCGATCTCGCCGCCGCGCTCGCGGTTGCTGTCCTCGGACAGGTCCTTGGCCACCACCGCGAAGGGTTCCCCGGCCTTGAGCCGGGCCTGGGCCTGTTCGATGCGGGCCTTCTTCTCGGCCACCACCGCGTCGCTGGCCCCGTCCGGCACCCGCACCAGGATCTGGGCGATGTTCAGCTCCAGCCGGCTGGCCTGGTTGCTGCGCTGGGAGCTCAGGTAATCCTCGATCTCGCCGTCGCTGACCTTGATGCGGCTTTGCACCTCGCGCTCGCGGATGCGCTGCGCCAGGATCTGGTCGCGCAGGTTGTTGCGGAAGGTGACGTAGTCCAGCCCGTCCTGGCGCAGGCGCTGGCGCAGCTGGGCCACGCTCAGCTTGTTCATCGAGGCGATGTTCTCGACCGCCCGGTCCAGCTCGGCGTCGTCGACCTTCAGGCCGCTGTCACGGGCGGCGCTGATCTGCAGCCGTTCGTTGACCAGCGCATCCACGGCCTGCTGACGCAGGGCCGCGTCATCGGGCACCGGCGCCTGGTTGCGCTGCGCCTCGGCCGCGATCTGGCTCATGCGCTGCTGGACCTCGACCTCGGTGACCAGCTCGCTGTTGACGACCGCGACGATGTAGTCGGCCGTCTTGGGAGCCGCGGCAGCCGCTTTGGCCGCCGTCTGCGCCAGCACGGCCGCATGCGGAAAGGCCAGTGCGGCCGTCAGGGCCAGCACGCGGAAGACAGGACGAAAGGATGCGCTCATGGAGTCTCGGAAGTGGGGGACAGGCCCGTGCGCTCATCGCGCAGCAGCCGGTAACCGGGGATATTGTCCTTCAGGACCTGCAGCGGGTTGGTGCCCAGGCTGGACAGGCCGACCAGCTCCAGCTGGATCATCCAGCGCTGGGTGGCTTCGCTCTGGCCGGTGGACTGCCGGCTGTTGATCACACGCAGGATCCAGCAGCCGGCGTCGTACTCAATGCCCGCCACCGAATCGGTGACCTTCTGGTCCTTCATGCTGTAGTTGACCCGCCCGACGCCATACAAGGTGCCGTGACAACTGCCCGACGCGCCAGTGCCACCGCCGCGGTAGAGCGGCCACTGGACGCCCAGCTCGAACTGCTCGCTGCTGCCGCGGGTGTAGCGGTAGGTGCCGGCGATCGTCTGGAACGGCCCCGGGCTGTAGCGCGTCGACAGGATCGTCCGTTCGGAGCTGTGGATGTCCGAGTTGTACTGCAGCATGGTGTCCATGCTCCAGGCCGGCGTGAGCTGGCCGGAGGCGAACAGCAGCAGGTCCGAGGCCCGCTTGGTGCTGGGGGTGCCGCTGGCGGTCAGGCGCTGGTCGCGGAACTGGAAGCGCTGGGCCGCGCCAAAGCGCAGCCGCTCGATGCCGGACTGGTCGTCCAGGAAGCGGGTGGTCGCCCCCACCGTCACCTGGTGCTCGTCGCTGACCCGGTCGATGCCGGTGAACTCGTTGTCCTGGTAGATGGACATCGAGTTGAAGTCGCTGGCGGCGGTGTCGAACTCCGGCAGCAGCGACTGATCCCGGTACGGCGTGAACACATAGTGCAGCCGCGGCTCCAGGGTCTGGGTCAGGCCGGCCCCGAACCAGGAGACGTCGCGCGTCATGCGCAGGCCGCTGTCCAGGCTGAAGGTCGGGATGCCCCGGCTGGCATGCTCCCGGCCGTTGCTCATCGGCTGGTCCAGCGAATAGGTGGCGTAGTTGAGCGAGGCCTTGGGGGTCAGCCAGCCCCAGCCATTGTCGAAGCGACGCGACAGCGAGGCCAGCACATGGCCCCGGTTGCCCTCGGCGCGGGTGTCGTCGGCCGACCGGTCGGCCAGCACGAAGCGGTTGGCCTCGGTCTCGAGCGAGAAGTCGATGCCCTGCGGCAGCCCCAGGTTCAGCTGCACCCCCAGCTGGGGTGCGCGCTCATAGGGCACGACGATGGGGTTGTCCGGGTCCTGCAAGGTGCGCCAGCCCTGGGCCCGGGCGTACAGCGTGACGTCGCCCCGGTCCAGGGCCCACTGCTTGGCCACGCCGGCCGCCTGCGACAGCAGCCGCGGCGTGGGCGTCGACAGCATCCCGGAGAAGTCCTTCCAGTAGCGGTCGTCCGAGGCATCGCGGTAGGACAGCTCGTAGCGCAGCCCGTCGCCGTCGTCGCCGTAATGCTCGGCCTGCACCGAGTAGCGCTGGTGGTCGATGGTGCGATCGAACGGCAGGTAATGCGCGGCGATGCGCCCGCTGTCGTGCGCCCCCAGGTAGCGGAACTCGCCCAGCAGCGCGGTGTCGCGCCGGGTGGACAGGACCGGCCCCAGGGTCAGGTCGTAATTGGGAGCCAGGCGCCAGTAGTAGGGCTGCCCGTACTCGAAACCGCCGCGCGAGTCGATGTTGAAGGTCGGCGCCAGCAGGCCGCTCTTGGCCTCGGCCGTGGCCGGAAAGCTCATCACCGGCGCGGCCAGGATGGGCACCCCCAGGAAGTGCAGCACCGCGCCCTTGGCCAGGCCCTCGTTCTGGTCGAAGTCCAGGTCGAGCTGGTCCATGCGCAGCTCCCAGTCGGGCTCCTGGCCATCGCCGGGGCGGCAGCTGCTGTAGCTGGCGTCGTAGGCGTGCAGGCGCTGGGGGCTGTCGAAATCGATGCGGGCCGCCTTCCCGCCCGCCTGGGTGCGGCCGAAGAAGTAGGTCGGCTGCGTCA
>JAYSCA010000235.1:0-4668 GCA_041915165.1 Ideonella sp. | reverse complement strand
TGGCGGCATCGAAGCATCAGAGCGTGTTTCCTCGTGCAGTTTGTCGCACCCAGGTGAGCGTTGATGTCGCGGTGGTTTCAGCATAAGCCATGCCACCCTCTCCTGTCTCGTGATGCCGTGCACGTTGTGTCCCATCCTCTCGCCGAACGCGCGGCGAGGCAAGGGGGTTGACGGCAGAGGCCCTCAGCGCTCGGTCAACCCCAGCTTGTCCAGCAGGCCGGAGAGCTCGTCCAGCGAGTCGAAGCGGATCGCGACCTCGCCCTGCTCACCACGGCGCGTCTTGCGCTGCACGCGGATCTCGACGTGGGCGGTCAGCAGATCGGCCAGCTGTTCCTCCAGCCGCACGATGTCGCGCGACTTCTCGGGGGCGGTCTTGCCGGTGGCCGCCTTTTCCGGCTGCAGGGCCTTGGTGGCCAGCTTTTCGGCATCGCGCACCGACAGCTTCTTGGCCACCACCTCGTTGGCGGTGAGGATCTGCTGGGCCGCCGGCAGCGGCAGCAGCGCCCGGGCATGACCCATGTCCAGGTCGCCGGCCATCAGCATCTTCTGCACCGGCTCGGCCAGGTTCAAGAGGCGCAGCAGGTTGGAGGCCGCGCTGCGCGAGCGTCCCACCGATTGCGCGGCCTGCTCATGCGTCAGACCGAACTCATCCACGAGGCGCTTGAGGCCCTGTGCCTCTTCCAGCGGGTTCAGGTCCTCGCGCTGGATGTTCTCGATCAGCGCCATCACGGCGGCGGCTTCGTCCGGCACCGGCTTGACCAGCACCGGCACCTCGCTCAACCCGGCCAGCTGGGCGGCCCGGAAGCGGCGCTCGCCGGCGATGATCTCGTAGCGGTGCTGCACCGGATCGCCGACCGGACGCACCAAAATGGGTTGCATGATGCCCTGGCTCTGGATGCTCTCGGCCAGCTCGTAGAGCGAGCCTTCGTCCATGCGGGTGCGCGGCTGGTACTTGCCCGCCTGCAGCTGACCGATCTTCAGCACGCTGGGCTGGCCCTCGTTGCCACCTGCCCGGGCGGGCGCTTCCGTGACCTTGGGCCCCAACAGGGCCTCCAGCCCCATCCCGAGGCCCTTGGGTTTCTTGCTTGCCATGGGCGGCATTGTCCGCGATCAGCGGCCCGGGGCCACGCGGACCGACGTCAGGCTCTTGCGCGGCTCAGCTGATCATGTGCCGCGCCATGGCCTCGGCCACCGCCTGCACGCGGTTGCCCGCCCCCAGTTTGCGCATGATCTTGCGCAGGTGGTTCTTCACCGTCAGCGCGCTGATGCCCAGCTGCTCGCCGATCTGCGCATTGCTGCGCGCCAGCCGCATCGCCCGCAGCACCTGCAGCTCGCGTTCGGTCAGCACCTGGGGCCAGTCGGCCGCCTCCAGCGGCACGAGGGCGGCGTCCTGCAGCGCCCGCGCGGCGCTGAAATGCAGGTGCGGCAGCCAGGCCTGCAGCCCGGCCAGCGTGGCCCCGCCATCCAGCGCCGCCGGGGCGGGCCGCCCCAGCGCCACCAGCAGCGGCGGCTGGACCCCGACACTGCCATCCACCCCATGCACGGCCAGCTGCGCGAAGCCCCCGGCCCGCAGGCCCTCGCTCTCGGCGCCGTGCAGCGCGGCCAAGTCCACCAGCACCGGCCGCCGCCCCGCGGCCACCCAGGCCTCCTGCAAGGCCAGCCACCAGGGCGCCTGCGGCTGGGCCAGGGCCTCGACCAGCGGCTCGGCCAGTGGCACGCAGTTGAACACCTCCACCCGGTGCTCGGCCCCGGTGCCAAGACGGCCCAGGCGGCTCAGCAGCAGCTCATGCGGCACGAAGCGGTGCAGGTGCAGCCGCAGCCAAAGGAAGAACTGGTGCCGGTTGCGCACCGTGCCCGCCACCTCGGCAGCGCGCAGCAGGGCTTCGCCGTCGGGCGGGACGAACGTCGATGGGGTCATGGCGGCTCAGGCTAGGCAGCGGCGGTGAAGCGCCGATGACAGGCCGCTGAGCCGTTCAGACCGGCTGGCCGTCGATCAGGGCCTGCAGCCAGGCCCGGCCCTCGGGCCAGTCACCCAGGTCGGACAGGTGGTTGATGTGGCCCCGCGGGCCGATGGACCGGCTGGGCACGCCCCATTGCGCGGCCAACCAGCGGGCCCGCTCGGGCGTGCACCAGGGGTCGTCCTCGCTGTAGACCGCCAGCGCCGGGAACGGCAGGCGGGGCAGGCGCATCGGCCGCCAGTTGAACAGCTGGGGCGGCACGTCCGCCCCGTCCAGATCGGGCGGCGCCACCAGCAGGGCGGCCTGCACCCGCCCCACCTGCTGGCTGTGCGCGGCCCAGGCCGACACCAGGTGGTTGCCCAGGCTGTGGGCCACCAGCACCACCGGCCGCGGGTCGGCCAGCACAGCCTCTTCCAGCTGCGCCATCCAGTCGCCCCGGCGGGGCCAGAGCCAATCGTGCTGGGGCACGCGCACATCACCATGCAAGGCCTCCCAGCGGGTCTGCCAGTGGCCGTCACCCGAGTTCTGCCAGCCAGGCAGCACCAGAACACGGGGGAGCGATGGGGATGACGACACGATGGAGACCTGCGCTTGGCTTATGCTTCAGGCCCCGATTCTGGCCCAGCACGCCGCTGCGCGCCGACCCGGGCAGGAAGTGAAGGACCGCATGACTTACAAGATCTACGTGGACGGCCAGGAAGGCACCACCGGCTTGCGCATCCACGAAGTGCTGGCCGGCCGCCACGACGTCGAGGTGCTGCGCATCGACGCCGACAAGCGCAAGGACAGCGCCGAGCGCGCCCGCCTGCTGAACACCGCGGATGTGGCCTTCCTGTGCCTGCCGGACGCCGCCTCGCGCGAGGCCGTCACCCTGCTGAGCAACCCGGCCACCTGCCTGATCGACGCCAGCACCGCGCACCGCACCGCGCCCGGCTGGACCTTCGGCATGCCGGAGCTGGCGCCGGGCCAGCGCGCGGCCATCCGCGCCAGCAAGCGCATCGCCAACCCAGGCTGCCACGCCAGCGCCTTCATCCTGCTGCTGCGCCCGCTGGTGGACGCGGGCCTGGTGCCGGCCGAGGCCGCCCTCTCGGCCACCTCGCTGACCGGGTACTCCGGCGGCGGCAAGAAGATGATCGAGCAGTACGAAGCCGGCGGTGACCCGGCCCTGCAGGCGCCCCGCCCCTACGCCCTGGGCCTGGCCCACAAGCACCTGCCCGAGATGAAGGCCCACACGGGCCTGGCGCAACCGCCGGTGTTCCTGCCGGTGGTGGGCCCGTTCTACAAGGGCCTGGCCGTGAGCGTGCCCTTGCATCGCTCGCAGCTGAAGCCCGGCACCACTGCCGCGCAGCTGCAGCAGGCCCTGGCCGAGCGCTATGCCGGCGAGCGCTTCGTGCGGGTGATGCCGCTGGCCGACCCCGACACGCTGGCCAGTGGCTTCTTTGACGTGCAGGCCTGCAACGACACCAACCGGGTGGACCTGTTTGTCTTCGCCAACGACGAGCAAGTGCTGCTGATGTCCCGCCTGGACAACCTGGGCAAGGGCGCCAGCGGCGCCGCGGTGCAGGCGATGAACGTGCACCTGGGCCTGGACGAAGGCGCCGGTCTCTGAGTCCCGGTGAGGGGTGAACGCCACACCCCTGCCATTGGAGGGATGTCGGGAACATACCCGCCGTTACATACTCCCGGCATGACCCCGTTCATTGCAGCACGGCCCCTGGTGGCCACCCTGGGTTTGGCCGCCGGCCTCGCCGGGACCCCGGCCGCCCAGGCCCAGACCGACACCGCCCCCGCGGCCGACACCGAAGCCCCCGTCTGGTCGGTGGGCGTGTTCGGCGGCAAGCTCTACAAAGACAACCTGCTGGACCTGATTCCACACGCCGTCAGTGGCAATCTGCGAGGTCAGGACAGCTACATTGCCGGCTTGGTGGTGCGCCGCGCGCTGGACAACCCCGGCTGGGTGCGGGCCTGGGGTGAATGGGGCGGCATGCCGGTCTTCACCGGCCTGGAATTTGGCGCCTTCCACCACAACGGCGAGCTGCACGCCAACGAGGTGGTGGCCGGTTGGCGGATCGGCGCCACGGGCGTCCAGTGGCGGGGTCTGAAGGTGGACGTGGCCGGCAGCTTCGGCCTGTCCCATGCCTTCAACAAGCCGCCTTACGACAACCCGGACCGCACCGACGACCAGGACAACTACGCCACCTTGTTCTACATGGCGCCGGAAATCGCCTTCCGCCATGACGCCCTGCCCGGCTGGGCGCTGGCGCTGCGCATCCACCACCGCTCCGGCATCTATGGCCTGGTGGCGCCCAGCCATGTTGGCTCCAACCATGTGGGCCTGCTGCTGACGCGCGACTTCTGAGTGCGCCGCGCGGCCCCGGCGTTTCAGACGCCGGTGGCGGCGCGGTCGGCCCCCGGCGCCTCGGCCGGCACCTCCGCGCTGACCCGGGCGACCATCTCGTGGGCGAAGTGCACGAAGGCCTGCGCCCCCTTGGACGCGGGATCGAACACCACGCCCGGCAGGCCGTAGCTGGGCGCTTCGGCCAGGCGCACATTGCGCGGGATGACGGTGTCGAACACCTTGTCCCCGAAGTGGGCCTTGAGCTGGTCGCTGACCTGCGTCTGCAGCGTGATGCGCGGGTCGAACATCACCCGCAGCAGACCGATCAGCTGCAGGTCGCGGTTCAGGTTGGCATGCACCTGCTTGATCGTG